>JBAWGM010000356.1:0-4171 GCA_049592895.1 Thiobacillaceae bacterium
AGGTTGCGGTACATTGCGGGGGCGTTCTCGTTGATCTTTGCATCCACGGTGAGGATGTTGATCTGGGGCAGCCCATGGCGTTGGCCGACCGCGTAGTCGTTGAAGTCGTGTGCCGGCGTGACCTTGACCACGCCGGTGCCGAATTCCCGGTCCACGTATTCATCGGCAATGATGGGAATGTCGCGTCCGCACAAGGGCAAAGTCACGCTCTGGCCGATCAAGTGACGGTAGCGCTCATCTTCCGGATGGACCATGAGCGCGACGTCGCCCAGCATGGTCTCGGGCCGGGTCGTGGCGACGGTCAGTTGGCCGCTGCCATTGGCGAGGGGATAACGAATGTGCCACAGGGAGCCGGTTTCCTCCTCGCTCACCACTTCCAGGTCGGATACCGCGGTGTGCAACACCGGATCCCAGTTAACCAACCGCTTGCCTCGGTATATCAGGCCTTCTTCGTATAGACGCACGAACACTTCGGTAACGGCATGGCTTAGCCTGCCGTCCATGGTGAAGTATTCGCGGCTCCAGTCCACCGAGTCGCCCATGCGCCGCATCTGTCGGGTGATGGTGTTTCCCGAGTGTTCCTTCCAGTCCCAAACCTTGCCGACAAATTTCTCCCGACCCAGGTCGTGGCGGGTCAGACCTTCCTTCTCTAACTGCCGCTCGACCACGATCTGGGTAGCGATGCCGGCATGATCGGTTCCCGGCAGCCACAGCGTGTTATGCCCCAGCATGCGGTGATAGCGGGTCAAGCCATCCATGATGGTCTGGTTGAAGGCATGCCCCATGTGCAGGGTGCCGGTCACATTGGGTGGCGGAAGCTGGATGCAAAACGCAGGCTGAGCGGTGTCGCCTGAGGGCTGAAAATAGCCGGCCGCCGCCCAGTGGTCATACCAGCGAGCTTCGATCTCGCGGGGCTCGAAGGATTTGGCGAGGTCCATGGATGAAAGAAAGCCAAAGCATTGAATTATACAGAGGGGCAGGTCACTGCCGGATGCGCTTCCCTTGCCATGGAAAGCTGAAGACTGTTGGCCTCGAAGGGCCCATTGCCGCGCGCCTTGGCTAACTGGATGGCTAACTGGATCTCTTGTCTTTTGCGGCGAGTTCTTCCGCTACCGCTTGGCGCACGAGTTCTTCCATACTGGCGTTCAGGTTGGCCATGACAGTGGCCATCGACTGGTTCAGGCTCTTGCGCAGTTCCTCGGCAACCTGTTCCTGCATCAGGTCGGTAATCTTTGGCGCCAGCTCATCGACCAGCCTTGCGGCAACCTGTGCATCTTGGGCTTCAGATGCCGATTCTGGTGCAGCTTCCTGCGCCACGACGGGCTCCGAGACAGGGTTGGGTTCAGTCGAGGGTTCGACGGTGGCGGAGATCTCGTCCGCCGATCCGGCAATCGGAGGTGCACCGCCGATATCCGGCTCGAGTGCTTCGTGAGCAGCCGGCGCCGCTACCGGACGAGGTTGTTCCTCCACCGCGTCGGGAGGAGAACCGCGTTGCACCACGTCGGTCAATACCGGCAGCCAGACGTCAGGCGAGGGGGCTTGTTGTTCTGCCTGAAACAGTTGGGCGTCGGCCGCTTCAGCTCCTCCCCGGTGCTTGCGCATGAGCGCTTCGAATTTTCCCATCAGGCCGTCCCGTATCATTCCGCATGCCTCAAGTCGTGGGTCTTGATCGAGTATCCGCGTTCCTGGTAAAACCTGTAGCGTTGCCTGCCCCGGGCGCGATCCTCTTCGTCGGTCGTCACGATTTCCAGTACTCGGTCGAAACGGCTGAATTGAGCGGGGTGGTTGTCATCCAGATTGATCAGGACATCCGCCTTCGCCAAGCTGTCCACGCTGACGCCAATCAGGATTGGCGTCTGCCGGGCCAGAGCCCCTGATTCCCGGCAATGTGGCAGGAATGACAGGGGCGGATTGGCCCACAACATTCGATCCACATTTTCTGCCAACGCGGGATCGGCGGTGTGGATTAGCACATTACATTTCTGACCGTAGGCTTTGGCAGCCAGTTGGCGCAGGACCGCGAGCTTGTCCGCAGCGAAGGTGTAGAAGCTGATTTCCGTCATGCCTTGGTCTTTGCTGCCTTGCCGGTGCCGCCTTTCCGCGCGCCTGTTGCCCGTGGCTTGGCGCGGCCAGACTTCTCCCGTCCCAACAGCCAATGTACCAACAGGGGAACAGGGCGCCCGGTCGAGCCCTTGTGTTCACGCCCGCCCTTGTAGGCAGTTCCGGCCACGTCGAGATGCGCCCAAGGGTAGCTCTTTGCGAAGCGGGACAAGAAGCAGGCGGCGGTGATGGCGCCGGCGGGTCGGCCGCCGATATTGGCCAGGTCCGCAAGGTTGCTCTTAAGCTGCTCCTGATAGTCTTCCCAAAGCGGCAGACGCCAGACCCGATCCCAGGCTTCGTTGCCCGCCTGTTCCAACTCATGCGCCAAGTCATCCTGGTTGGTAAACAGCCCGCTGGGGTGGCTGCCCAATGCAATGACGCAGGCGCCGGTAAGGGTGGCGATATCGACCACCGCAGCGGGCTTGAAGCGTTCCGCATAGGTCAGGGCGTCGCACAGAATCAGACGCCCTTCGGCGTCAGTGTTGAGAATTTCGATGGTTTGGCCGGACATGGAGGCAACGATATCGCCGGGTTTGTTCGCCTTGGCATCGGGCATGTTCTCGCATGAGGGTACCAGGCCGATGACATTGAGCTTGAGTCCCAGTTCGCCGATCGCACGGAAGGTGCCCAGCACCGATCCACCGCCGCTCATGTCGTAATTCATCTCGTCCATCTCGGCGGCCGATTTGAGCGATATGCCACCTGCATCGAAGGTGATGGCTTTGCCCACCAATACCAGCACCGGCGCCCCTTTCGCGCCGCCCTCGTGCCGGAGAATAACAAAGCGCGGCGGCTTGTCGCTGCCCTTGCCGACCGAGAGGAAGGAACGCATGCCGAGCTTTTCGGCAGCGGCCTGATCCAGGATTTCGCATTTGAAACCGAATTTCTTCGCCAGCTTGCGGGCCTGATCCGCCAGATAAGCCGGAGTGCATATATTCGACGGGGTGTTGCCCAGGTTCTTGGCGAAGCTCATGCCGCGGGCAATGGCCTGGCCTTGTTTGATTCCGGCCTTGGCGCCGGTGAGCGCTTGCGCCTCGGAAACGCACAGGGTGAGATGTTTCAGCGGGTGTCTGGGTTCGGCGGCCTTGCTTTTCAACTGGTCAAACCGGTATAGCACTTCATGTGCCAAGATGGCGGCCTGTTCCACCTTCCATGCGATATCGCGCTTGCCGACGTCCAACTCGCACAAATGCATGACACCCTCCGCGGCGCCAGTGTCGCGCAGGCAGCGGACTGCACTGCTTACCGCAGAACGATAGGCCTTCTCGCTGAATTCCTCTTCCTTTCCCAGGCCAACCAGCAGCACGCGTTCGGCCGTGATATTGGGAACCCTGTGCAAGAGCAGGACCGTGCCGGATCGCCCGTCCATGTCTCCACCATGGACAATCCCGGAAAGATATGCCTTTGATGCACGATCTATTTCCTTGGCCGCAGCGGACAGCTTGCCGCCTTCGAATACGCCCACCACCACACAAGCGCTGCGAGCATGCGCGGGCGCAAGGCTTTTTATGCTAAATTCCAGATCGATTTCTTTGCTATCCATGTCTTCCCAGGCGGAGAAATTGAAACGTCCAAAAATGTCCAGCCATATTATTTGCCATGCTATTGCTTCCGTCAAAGTGATTGGCTGAACCCATGCTTTACCAGCGTACCCTTCTGCGTGAATTGACCGTGTCGGTTGCCGCGATTCTTGTGGTGTTGATCGCTATCGCCCTAGTTACGCTATTTATCCGGCTGCTGGGCGATGCGGCCCGGGGAGACGTGGCCAATGAGGCCGTCATCACCTATCTGGGCTTCAATCTGCTGTACTTTCTCCCGGTATTGCTTTCCATGGCGTTATTCATGGGCGTGATGCTGGTATTCACGCGCTGGTGGCGGGACAGTGAGATGGTGATATGGCTTAACAACGGATTGAGCCTTTACCAGTGGATAGGGCCCGTCTTGCGGTTGGCGCTGCCGCTGGTTGTCATCATCGCGGCCTTGACGCTTGTCCTGATTCCCTGGTCACTTAACAAGAAAGACGAGTACCGGCAGGAATTAAAGAACCGCAGTGAAACGGCACTGATTACTC
>JBAWGM010000357.1:0-4989 GCA_049592895.1 Thiobacillaceae bacterium
CTGTTGGCCTCTAGCGGCCAGTGTCCTTTCCGGAAAACGTTGAACGCGCAAGCGGTTGTGCGCGGCATTTTCCTTGAGGTTCTGTTCTATCCCCGTGCGACACTGCGGTGGCATCGAGATAGCGAGAATGGCAACGCGTGAAAGACGAATCTGCAAGCTATTCTCTTTCCAAACAAATAGTTAGGAAACTTGCGGTAATATTCGGTATAATGCATAAAACAATCATTCGCGCGGGCTCATAATTTTCAGGTTTGTGGGTCCGAGTCCCACCGGGCACGCAATTGTTCTTGCGGCTCTCCGTGGCGTAAGGTTGCTGTATCTGTTTCCACCCGCGCCTGCAATACACGGGCGACGTAGTGGTTTTGTGGTCTATCCTGGCGCTGGACTCTCTGCCTTGATCTTCACTGAGGAAATCGAAATGCACACCACGACAATTCTCCAACACTTGAAGAAGCACGGACAGCAACTCGACTCGGAGATTGCGGCGGCGACAGGGATTCCCCTCTCCGCGGTTCGCTTCTCCCTGTCTGACCTGTCTGCACGAGGAGAAATATCCCGGTGCAACGTCACCCGGTTTAATGACGGCGAACCAGTCGAGGGGATACTCTGCCGGATTGCAGGGTTTATTCCCCCCGCCGCTCCGGGCAGAAAGCCGGGCGCAAAAACCTAGCATACCGTCTGAATTGGCATGCGACGGTTGCCACAACTTATCGTCCGAATGCCTCCGCTCCTGCCGCGTTACCGGGGCCGCGATCCCAAACAACTCCAACCTTGCTGCACAAGCCATGGGACAGCGTGGCGGAAGACGCCGCGCTTTCCTGTCAAGCCTCCACCACCAGGCGGTATCCGACTCCGGACTCGGTCTTGATGTAACGCGCAAAGTTCGGGTCGGCCTCCAACTTGCGCCGCAGGCCAGTCATGTAGACGCGAAGATAGTGGGTGTCCTCCGCGTGGCCGGGCCCCCACACTTCACGCAGGATGTGGCGGTGGGTCAGCACCTTGCCCGAATTGGCGACCAGCATCATCAGCAGCTTGTACTCGATGGGCGTGAGGTGAATGGGAACGCCGCTTCTGCACACCTGGCGGCGGGCCGCGTCAACCTCGATCTCGCCAAACCTGAACAGAGGGCCATCGTGGGCGCCTGGCTGCCTGACGCGCCGTAGCAGCGCGCGCACCCGCGCGCGAAGTTCGGCGACCCCGAAAGGTTTTGTCAGATAGTCATCCGCACCGGCATCAAGGACCGCCACCTTGTCGTCTTCTTTGGAGCGCGCCGACAGGATCAGGATGGGCACGGTTGACCAGTTGCGGATGTCGCGCACCACCTCGATGCCGTCGCGATCGGGCAAGCCCAGATCGATGATCACCAGATCCGGCTTGCGCGTGCCGACCTCGATCACGCCCTGCGCTCCAGTCTCCGCCTCGGCCACATTGCAGTTGTCGGCCTCCAGCGCGGTGCGAACAAAGCGGCGGATCTGGATCTCATCCTCGATGATCACCACGTTGGGCGCCGGGCCGTCAATGGGCGCGTTCATTCCTCCTCCTTCGGCACCACCGGCGGCGTGCCGACCGGCAGCCTGATGATGAAGCGGGCGCCGCCCTCCGGACGGTTTTCCGCGCGCACCGTCCCGTGGTGCGCCTCGACGATGGCGCGCACGATCGACAGACCCAGGCCGACGCCGGAAACCGCGGATTCGCCCTTGCCGCGGGTAAATTTCTCGAACAGGGCTTCCTCCCTGCCGGGCGGCAGTCCGGGGCCGTTGTCGGCCACGCTGATGTCAACCCAGTTTCCGTTCTGACGTGCGCTGATGATGATGTGGCTGCCCGGCGGGGTGTATTTTGCGGCGTTTTCCAGCAGGTTGCAGAACACCCGCTCCATCAGCACGGTGTCGAACTCCAGCAGCGGCAGGTTGGCCGGCAAATCGACATGAATGGCGTGGTTCGCCAGCGAGCTGGCGCGCGACTGCAAGGCGACGCCGATCACTTCCTCAAGCGGCTGCCATTCATGTGCCGGCTTGAGATTGCCGGTCTGCAAGCGCGCCATGTCCAGCAGGTTGCTGACCAGGGCGCTGGTGCGCAGTGCTTCCTCGCGTATGCTCTCGGCAATTTCGGCCTGCGCTTTGGGCAGAGGCGGGCCGGCCAGGCTCATCGAGTCTGCCAGGCCGGCGAGCACGGTCAGCGGAGTTTTCAGATCATGTGAAAGTGCAGACAGCAGTGAATTGCGCAGCCGTTCAGACTCCATCTGCAGCAGCGCGTTCTGCGCCACAGTGATGAAATGTACGCGCTCCAGCGCTATGCCGATCAGGGTGGCGCTAGTTTCGAGAAAGCGCTGCTGCTCGGGGCTGAGTATCCAAACGCTGCGATTGGGCGAGATCGCCAGGACGCCGCGGGAGCGCATCGGCGCCTTGAGCGGAACATAGAGGACCGGGGCCGACGGCAGCGTGTCGGTCGAGAGCCCCGCGGTCGCATTGTGATCGGCCGCCCACTGGGCGATAGCAAGATCGATCTCCGGCGCCAGCGCGAGGCCGGGTATGGCGTCAATCCGATCCTGGGGGTTGAGTATCAGGATGCTCGATTTGACGTTGAAGACGCGGGTCACGAAGCGATCACTGATCTCCGCGATCTGTTCCACCGTCAGTGCCGATGACAATTCCTTGGCCATTTCAAACAGCGCGCGCACCCGCTGCTCGCGGCTGGCCGCCACGGTGATCTGGAAACTCAGCCGGGCGGTCAGCTGGCCGATCACCAGGGCGACGATCAGCATGACCGCGAAGGTCACCACGTACTGTACGTCGCTGACCGCAAAGGTGAGCTGCGGCGGGACGAGAAAGAAATCGAAGCAGGCCACGGATAGCACCGCCGCCAGCACTGCCGGGCCGCGTCCGTATTTGTAGGCCGCGAACACCGCGGGCAGCAGGAACAGCATGACAATATTGCTCAAGTCCAGAAAGCGCAGCAGCGGCAAGGTCATGGCGGTCGTGAGCAGCACGCTCAGGGCCGCCCCCAGGTAGCCCTTCCAGCGCACCAGGTCCAACCCGGCTTCAGGGCGGGGCGGGGGCGTGCTGGGGGTCGGTTCGCGTTCCACCTCCCCGCGCGCCACTGACAGAATATCCAGGTCCGGCGCCAGCCGTCCCAGCCGGTCGGCGAAGCCGCGCTGCCAGGGCAGCAGGCGGCGGGTGTCGCGGCCGACCAGGACCTTGCCGATGTTGTGTTCGCGCGCATAGGTCACCGCGGTCTCGGCCGGCTCGGCGCCAGACAGACTGGCTGTGGTCGCGCCCAGGTCCTGCGCCAGTTTCAGGGTGCGCAGGACGCGAGCGCGGGCTTCATCCGGCAGCCGCTGCAACTTGGGTGTCTCAATGTAGATAACGTGCCATTGCACATCGCTTTGGCTCGCGATGCGAGCCGCGCTGCGGATGAGCTTTTCGCTGCCGGTGCTGGCACCCACGCAGACCAGCAGTGATTCGCGCGTGGGCCACACCTTGGTCACCGACTGCGCGCGGCGGTAGGCGCGCACGTCGCTGTCGACCCGGTCGGCAGTGCGGCGCAGGGCGATCTCGCGCAGCGCAAGCAGGTTGCCCTTGCGGAAGAAATTCTGCATCGCCCGCTCGGCCTGATGCGGGATGTAGACCTTGCCCTCCTTCAGGCGCTGCAGCAATTCCTCGTGCGGCAGATCGACCAGCACCACTTCTTCGGCCTCATCGAAGACGTGATCGGGGATGGTCTCCCACACGGGCGCGCCGGTGATTCCCCCTACCACGTTGTTGAGGCTCTCGATGTGTTGCACGTTCACCGTCGAGTAGACGTCGACGCCGGCCGCCAGCAGGTCGCCGATATCCTGCCAGCGCTTCGGGTGCCGCGATCCCGGCGCATTGCTATGCGCCAGTTCGTCCATGAGGATCAGCGCAGGCTTGCGCGCCAGCGCGGCGTCGAGGTCAAATTCCCTGAGCGTGTGGCCCTTGTAGTCGATGGTGCGCAGCGGCAGGACTTCGAGCCCATCGAGCAGCGCGGCGGTTTCCTGGCGGCCGTGAGTTTCCGCCACCCCCACCACCACATCAGCGCCCTGCGACCTGAGCACTTGGGCAGCACCGAGCATCGCGTAAGTCTTGCCCACGCCGGGACTGGCACCGAAGAAGACTTTCAGCTTGCCACGCTGCGCCTGACTCTGTTCGGCCTCCAGCTGCGCCAGCAGGGCGTCGGGATCAGGACGGTCCTGCGGCTCGGCCATGGCTCACTTGTTCCGCTGCCAGGGTTCACCGACGCCGGAAGAAGCGCAGGCCACGTCAAGAATCGGGCGCAACCGAGACTGGATTTGCGTGGTGACAACGGCTATCGACATGCTCCTAGTCTACCGTCAGCGCTTGCGTGACAGCCAGCTTCATGAATTCAGCAACCGCCGCGCTGCGCTTTGCTTGTTCGATTCCGCGCAAATGTTTCGCCAGAAGCTGCAGGCTGTCCTCCTGTTGCCGCTGAGCTGGCGGCTGTAGGCAAGGTGGTGCAATGCGGAATCAATTCGTGACGCCCGCCGCAGACCAGCCAAACAGATGCGTGGCCACAGGTTACGCTCCGTCTGGCAGATGGCCTTGTTCGGCTTGGCGAGCCCAATCGGGCGCGGCGCAGGCGGTTCTCCCGGTCGCCCGAGCGCGCTGTCACCCCGATGTCTTCCCCAGCCAGTCCGATGTCAATATTTCATTGACCAAGGCTGGCGAAGCATCAAGTAATGGCAGAGGTAGTTTTGCAAGCGGGCAGCAGGCCAAGTTCGGGCATCGTAGGCCGTGGGCCGTGAGGTATCTGTGCGGGAATACTCCAAGACCTTCAGACCGCCTGCCGGGGCGCCGCTGCCGACGATAGAGAATTCCGCAAGCGCTCGTTGGACCTGTGCGGGACGCTGGAGCGGTTGGGTGTGTTTGGCGTCTTTGGCAAGCCTGGGTGACGGCCTTGGGGGTTGCAGGTGCCATGGCGGCCACGCGGCGCTTGCATGTAAAGCCTGGAGTC
>JBAWGM010000358.1:0-5468 GCA_049592895.1 Thiobacillaceae bacterium
CTGCTTGCGATTGCCGCATTCGTGCTGCTGCCAATGGCACCCAGCGAGCTCCTTGCGGCAACCACGAGAAGGAGGTAAAGCAGTGTGGGTCATAAATCTGCCACTTCTCCCCGTCAAATGATTCCGGATTCCATGTCGATCGCAATCAACAACCTCAAGCGGTAAGCGGGAAGGTACTTACCCGGCATTACTTGTGCTCATTCGCCTCGTCCTTGACTGCTGCGCCACCCTTTTCAATGTCTGCGCCCGCGCCTGCCATCGTGTTGCAGGCGGTCAATGACGCGGTCGCGCTGACAAGGAATAATGCCGCGAGCAGCGGTGCGAGAATAGTCTTAATCATGATGAATCTCCTGATGTGAAAAATGGATTGACAATCGGAACGCAAGAAACAGTGTTTGTCTTGAGCGCCGCAAGCGTTATGCTCCCCTGATAGGCTGGATTGTTCTGTGCGTTACCGAACAGAATGCAATTGGCGTGTGTATAGTCCCGCCAGATTCGAGTTTGGCCTTCAGCTTGACTCCATGGTCGTGTTCCGCATTGAGGCGGTCTTTTTCTGCCTGGCTGTTCTGCGATATCAGGATGATGAGCGCCTGAATGGCGGCCAGCATCGAGAAAAACCATATTGCGCAACAACGAAGGCGGGAATTTGCTCTTGACGCTCCCTAGCTCAAACTGCTTCCCGGAATCGGCGCAACTTAGGCTTTCCGAACGTCTTATGTGCGATACCGAACGGAAGTGCATGGGCAGATGCAGTACTCTTTTCCAAGAGAGGGTTGGTTTCGCGCTTTGCTGACAACCATGGCTCAAAATATATTTATCGAACTGGAGGTCACAAAATGCTGAAGATTCGCCACGTAGTCGTTGTGCTAGGGATGCTGTTGTGCCCGGTGGGTCCGGCCACGGCGCAGGTGAGCATCGGTATCGGGTTTCCTAATGTGAGCATCGGGATCAACCTGCCAGTATTCCCGGATCTCGTCCAGGTGCCCGACTACCCGGTCTACTACGCGCCACGGCTGGACGCGAACTACTTTTTTTACGACGGGATGTACTGGGTCTTCCAGAACGACAACTGGTACGCGAGTTCCTGGTACAACGGACCATGGGAATATGTAGATCCCTATGACGTTCCCGTGTATCTCCTGCGTATCCCGGTCCGCTACTACCGTCAGCCTCCGGTTTATTTTCGTGGGTGGGGGTACGATGCGCCGCCACACTGGGGTGACCACTGGGGCCGTGGTTGGGAACAGCGCAGAAGCGGTTGGGATAGATGGCAACGCGGGTCTTCCCCGGTGCCTGCCCCGCTGCCATTTTATCAGCGGCAGTATTCAGGTGATCGGTATCCTCGACAAGTGGAGCAGCAGCGTGAGCTGAACAGACAGAATTACCGTTACCAACCAAACGATCCTGTGGTGCGCCAACATTACCAGGCGCAGCCCGTGCGAAGTGCGCCTGTGCCTGTTCAGCGCGGAACGCAGGGGGCGCCGCAGGACAGGAATCCGTGGTTACCGGGTATCCAGCGTTCCAATCCGCCGCCGGCAGTGCGGCAGAGCACGCCGCAGGACAGGAATCCATCGTTGCCGGGTATCCAGCGTTCCAGCCCCCCGCCTACGGTTCAGCAGCGCGCACCGCAGGAAAGAAATCCGTGGCTGCAGGGCAACCAGCGTTCCTATCAGCCACCGACGGTTCAGCAAAGCGCGCCAACCACGCCCCGCACACAAGCGCCGCAACAGAGAGGGGGGAACGTGCAAAGACCCGCTCCAGTGCAAGCACCTGCTCAACAGCGAGGCACGGCAGTCCCGGATCAGAGTCGGCAGCCAGGCCAGCAAGGGGCGGCCCAGCGCCAGCAGCAGGCGCCGGCATCGCAGGGCAGGGACGTACAACAGCAAGGCAAGGACGCCAAGCCCGAGTCAAAACAGGGAAAAGGACAGGGACAGGGACGCGGGCAGGATCAGGAGCGAGGCCGGGATCGCAATGAGTAATGCAACCTGCGCCGATCTGCGTCTTCACCTGGAAGTAGGCGCTGCGGCGCTTGCGCCGTTTCAGCGTCCTGCATTGTGTGGCCCCTCACGGGCCGTACCACCGAGACCGTCGGATGTATTGCCGATGATCTCCACTAATTAGGAGTAGCAAAAATGCTTGAAACAATTGCGATTATCTTGATCATCCTTTGGTTGGTTGGCCTGGTTTCCTCGTACACCATGGGCGGCTTCATACACATTCTCCTGGTCATCGCGATCGTGGTGATTTTGATTCGTGTCGTTCAAGGCCGACGTCTGTAGCGACCCTGGATTTGTGCTATCCGGCGATCTGGCCGGGTAATGCGATGCAGTTGTACGCAGTTTCTGTTTTGCCGGGTATTCCCGTCGCCAACGGCGCGAATACACGTGTATGTCTAGCGGAGGAGAAGAAATGAACGCAGTCAAGATTTTGGCAGTCCTGCTGATCGTGGCCGGCGGCCTGGGCTTGCTGTATGGTGGTTTCACCTATACCAAGGACACGCATCAGGCCAAGCTGGGCCCGATAGAATTGTCAGTCAAGGAGACGCAAACAGTGAACGTCCCGGTCTGGGCCGGTGCGGGAGCAATAGTGGCGGGGGTCATTCTTCTCTTTGTGCGCAAGTAGAATCAGTTCCCCCCGATTGGCGTAACAAAGTTGTTGGCGGCCGTGATGACCTATAATTACTGAGGTGAGAGGGATGAGCCGTTGAATTGTTGGGGAGCCGCATGCAGGGTCTTGCCCATGTTTAACGGTTAGACTCGCAACACGAAACCTTGGTAATCCACCGTGAACACGGTATAACCAGCAACGGAGAAAAAGCATGGAAAATGTGTCTGATGAAGTTACCAGCGAACAGTTGATCACCGATTTCAAGGTGGTGGTGGCAGATGCGGAAGCGCTGCTCAAAGCTACGGCCAACCAAGGCGGTGAGAAGCTGGCCGAGGTCCGCGCCAAGGCAGAAGAATCCCTCAGGGTTGTGAAAGCCAGGATGGCGGACGCACAGGCCGCACTGCTTGCAAGAACCAGAGCGGCTGCCAAGGCTACCGACGCCTATGTCCACGAAAATCCATGGAGAGCGGTCGGCGTCGCCGCGGGTGTCGGCCTGGTGATCGGCTTGCTCATCGGCCGCCGTTAGTTCCTTCGCCATGCCTGAGAAAAAACCGGGCGGGGGCAGGGGGCTGATCGAGTCGCTTGCCGCGCTCGCGGCAACGCTGGTTGCCATTGCGCATACGCGCCTTGATCTGCTGTCCACAGACCTGGAGGAACATCGGGAACAATTATTCTCGCTGATGGTATTGACACTGGCCGCCCTGTTTTTCATCGCGATTAGCGTGGTATTGGCAACGATTCTGCTAGTGGTCGCATTCTGGGACACGCACCGTCTCCTGGCGCTGGGTTCGCTTGCCGGATTCTTTCTGGCGGCTGGCTTGGCTGCGTGGGCTTTCGCCATGCATAAGGCGAGAACAAAGCCGAGACTGTTTGCAGCCAGCCTGGCGGAATTGCTCAAGGACCGGCAGCAGCTCAGTTCTCGTTCATGAACGACAAATTGATCCGGCTGGCTGAGCGGCGTGAACGCCTGATTGGGCAGGCTGCGGCACAACGACTGACTCTGGCGCAAAACATCGAACCGTGGCGCGTACCCTTGGCGCTGGCCGACCAGGGGCTGGCCGCGCTGCGTTTTATCAAGCGTCATCCTGCCTGGATAGTTGGCGGCGTTGTTCTGTTTGGGGCGCTTCGGCCTGGGAACGTCGGAAGATGGCTGCGGCGCGGCTGGGTAACGTGGCAGGTCGTGCGAAGACTGCGCGGCAGGTAGCATAGCAGATCGAACTTTCCAGAGGCGCAGCCTGACAGTTCGGGCGGCCCAAGAGCACGGCCGGACGGCGTCGCGTGCCAATAGCGATTCACCTCTTGCGCAGACGCAAGTCGACAAATATTACGTCGGCTTCTTGACATTTCCCTATCCATACTTCGTCAGCCAACAGAGGCGGCAACTTAATCCCTTTGTTTGTCAATGAGTTAGGCGTGCTCCGGGCGGCCAAACGTACTGGAAAGCATGAAGCCTGAAGCTTGGCCTTGTCGTCTTTCTTTTGCCAGAGCCCGATGCGCTTTGGGAAGTCTTCCTCTAACTGATTGTTACAGATAGCAAATTTATTGTTGGCATTGTAATTGCGTATACACAACGCGAGCGGGTGAGGTTCTTCTCTGCCTGGCGAAAAAATGTCGCTATCAATGCGATTAAGGGAGAAATAGAAATGCGTTTATCCAAACTCTTAGTTCCGGCGGCTTTCGCTGCCATGGTGTTTCCGGCGACGTCTAATGCGTTACTCATTACAGTTGCCGGCGGAAGTTGGTCGCTGGGAACGGGGTGGGGTCCTGCATGTACTAGCTCCGCATGTAATCTCGAGGGCGATACGGGTACCGGCCACAACAAAGTCGAAGGCAACCACACCCTTCTCAATATGGACTGGACCATAGACGGCGCATTGTCGGGCCAGTTATTCAGTCTAAATGTTGGAGATACCCAAACTGTCAACTTCGGAGCGGGGAAAGTCAGCGAGGAGGACAACACCCTAGATTCAGCCGAGACAGATTACCTTGACATTGCGGGCATCCTGAACCTCAACGTTCAGTCAGGGGTCAACAATGCCGGGACGGTCACTACCGCCATCGGAACACTAGGCGACAATAGTAAGAAAGCTGACTTGTCCATTGTCTTTGCTCCCGTGGTAATCGACCTCGAAGACGGAACCGCGCTTACGATCGACCTGTCTGATCCCTCCTGGAACTGCAATGCGGGCCACGATGGCAAGTGCGACTACGACAATTCCGTGACGAAGACCATCACCGCCACGTTCACGTTGACACAGCTGGATCAGAGTCCGCTGACGCCAACCGTACCCGAGCCCGCCACTCTGGCATTGCTGGGCCTCGGCCTTGCAGGTCTTGGCTGGTCACGCAGGCGGAAGCAAGCAGCCTGATCATTCAAGGCAAATGGAGAAAGGGGTGCTTGGGCGCCCCTTCTTTATGGTGCTGACAGAGCCAGGTTCTTCGTCTATCCCCGCCAGTGAGTTCTCCTCATGGTTTCGAGAGGCCGTCAGCCTAGCCGGACGCCTGGTGATCCCAACGCCAGCGTATCGATTTTGACGTAACCCGCGCGCAGCCACCCAGGCGTGACCCCAGAACGAACTTGGATCAGCGTGGCAAAGCGTGCAATCCGTTGTTCCTGCGAAGCTTCCTATGGTCGAATTTCGCGTCATGGCGCCGAGCAGGTACCATTTACCCATTCCATGGCCAGACCCGGATTGAAGTGAAGCAATGAAGTGGATTTTCGATTTGATGAACAAACCCGGCGCAATGCGTTCTGCGCCACCAAGCCTGCCAATTGTCCCGGCAGCCAGGCCTGCCGAGGATGTCGAGTCGTTGCGCAATGCGCTGGTCCTCGCCATTGACGATGGCGAACGGACGCAGCT
>JBAWGM010000359.1:0-7065 GCA_049592895.1 Thiobacillaceae bacterium
GAAAAGATGGAGGTGACACGAGCGCCTGGTGCCCGTCATGCTTCAGCGCGCTTTGTTACGGGCTGTCTTGATCCCTTTGCGGCACGTGAAGAGCAATTAGACACCGTGCGCCGGATTGTTGACCCGATATTGGTTGTGTTCTCAGACAATGCCCCGCCAAAATCGAGGGCGGAGATGGAAGCACTCGCGGAAATGGCAAATGTGGAGGCAATTCGGCTGCCAAGTGGAAAGCTTTCGTTTTATGAGGAGTTCCCCACACAGGCTGCCGACGCGGTTCATGAATTTCTTAAATCTGACGTCTCGAATTGACTGGGAACCAGTCTCGGCTGCTGCCGTCTGACTGAAACGGCCAAACTCCGGCGTGATGGCATCTTCAACTCGCCGTCTCAAAGTCAGCCAACGCGGCCTGTCGGGTTCTGGGTCCGGGAAGGTACCAATGCGCCGCATATCGGTCTTGATGAGATCAAGGTCAAAACTGCATTTAGCACGGGTGAATTCAGACTCCCGACCCCTTTGAGATGGCCACTGGCTGCTTACCCACTATATGGTCGACGACTCTTCTCAACCATCCAGCCGCGCTCCTAATCGGAATATCCTTCAAGCGGCAACCTCCGGATGGATTGACGTGCCTCTAATGCAGGCCACTATCACCAGCGGTTCACTCAAGTCGCGGGTGGCCAATTGTGGGTTTCGCTCCGCGCACTTTTGATCCACGAGTACAGGGCGTCATACATGACCATGCCTTGCCCGAGCATATCAAGGTCATTGGGGTAATTGCGTGAAAGTCCCAACGATAGCGCCAGCAGGCCTGCACATTGCGGCGCCAGGTCCAGTCGCGCTGTATCTGCGCCACGCACAATGATCGCAAGTTCATGCAACGCTGGATCATCCAACTTATGCAGCTTGAGAAACGCATCGAAGCTGCACTGCTCACCCTCATGTCCATATCGCACCCCTGGTATGTCATAAGGAATGGCACCGGCATCCTCGGCCACTTTCAATACCTCTCCAGCAGGCACGTAGAGAAATTCTGCGTCCTCGTCGATAAACCGCGCGACCAGCCAGGGGCAGGCGATGCGGTCGATCTTGGGACGTTCACGGGTCACCCATTTCATCGGTTCGCTCCTTAGTTGCCTCGGGTAACGAGGGGATCGCAAAGCATGGATTTCATTTCATAAGGTGTGGTGGAGCACTTAAGCCCCCAATAATATGGCCACACTGAATGTCAGTATCCCTATCAGGCTTGCCAAACTCCAAACCCTGCTTCACGAAAATCTATCGCCAACTCCACCTCCATGTTGAGCGCGTCATCATAGAGCATAGGGTTGTAGAGCTCATACAACCCTGGCAATAGTCGAACTCCATATTGCTTAACAAATCGATTGGCTTGTATACCCGCCTTGTGTTTATCGAAGCGCAAATCGGGATCCAGGCCAGTCATGCCCACGTAAACACACGGCTTGCCCAAGATGTAAGAGGGATTGGCCTTCTTGAATTTGCTTTCAAGCAGGACGCCTTTCGAAAGTTCAATGACGTAGACGTGATAATGATCCCGGCGGCCCATGATTGCATTTTAGTGACGTGCAACTATTTGGTTCAGCATACGGCTTGTCAAGCCCCATCTGCACCCCCAGCGGATGTGAGGGGGCCTCCTACATTCTGGCCCACGAAAACGAGGACTTGATATGCATAAGAAAACGTTCGCCCAGCAACTCAAGGACGAATTTAAAGAGAACCATCGTTTCCTTCAATAGAGCCTGAACCTCCGGCGCAACGCCCAGTCGTTAATGCGCCAGAGCGATGCCATGTTTGCCCCGATGCTCAGCCCGACGTTCGTATTCGACTGCCTGTTCACGCTTCCACGGTTAGGAATTGTCTATGCATGGAGGGACAAGTACAGCCTTGGGCGTCGCGGGTTCGCAAAGGAGGTGCTCACGTCGCTCTCCCAACCATATGGGGCGGCACTCGAGTACGTCGCCAAGTAGCCGGGGTTCTGGACCGGGATGCTGTTTTGCTGGCTCTTCAATGAACTGGGAAACGCTTTTCGGTCTGCCACGCTCCCCTAGTGTGCTCCACTCGTCTCGACGCCCGCTTCGCGCCTTGGCGGCTGCGCCAGCCACACCAGACCCATCAATGCGGCAAAGAAGATGCCGGCGAGCCAGAACATGTCGTTGGTCGCCAGCATGACCGCCTGCTGGTTGACCACTGTGTTGATCAAGGCAGCATCGGCAGATTGACTGAGCGACAGCGGCTTCAAGGCGGCCAGGAAATTAAGACTTGCGGGGTCGAGCCCGCTGACATGCGCGGCAAGTACACTGTGGTGATAGCTGGCGCGCCGGTCCCACAGGGTGATGCTCAGGGAGGTACCGAAGCTGCCGGCCAGGATGCGGCTGAAGTTCGATAATCCGGTGGCGCTCGCCATCATGTTTGGCGGCAGATCGGACAATGTGAGGGAGGTGAGCGGCACAAAGAAGGTTGCCACGCCGAATCCCATCAGCAGGCGCGGCACCACGATCTGTGAGAAGGTCACGTCAGTGTCAAAGTAGCTGTTCCAGAATGAAACCGCCGCAAACACGGCAAAGCTGAAGCTGGCCCACAAACGCAGGTCGAGTTTGTGCATGTTCTTGCCTACAAGGGGTGCCAGAAACACCGGCAGGATGCCGATGGGCGCGGCGGCCAAGCCGGCCCAGGTCGCGGTATAGCCCATGTTGACCTGCAGCCAGAGAGGCAGGATCACTACATTGCCAAAGAACACCAGGTAGCCCAGGCTGAGCATCAGGGTGCCAACGAGGAAATTTCGTTTGGCAAACAGGTGCAGGTCGACAACGGGATGCAGCTCGGTCAGCTCCCACGCCACCAGAAAGGTCAGCGCCACCAGGGAAATCACTCCAAGCGCCAAAATCGTCTGCGACTCAAACCAGTCCAGATCATTGCCCTTGTCCAAAAGAATCTGCAGAGTGCCAATGCCGATCACCAGCAGGGCAAGTCCAATGCGGTCGATGGGTACGACGTGCCGCTCGCTGTCGCGCGTGCGCAGAATCTGCCAGGTGAGAAACGCAGACAGCATCCCTACCGGAATGTTGATGTAGAAAATCCAGGGCCAGTTGATGTTGTCGGTAATCCAGCCGCCAAGTATCGGGCCCATTATGGGCGCCACGATAACCGTCATCGACCAAAGGGCGAGGGCCAGCCCCTTCTTTTCTGATGGGTAGTTGGCAAGCAGCAGACTTTGCGAGAGAGGAATCATGGGGCCGCCCACCGCACCCTGCAGTACCCGGAAGACGATCAGCACGGGCAGGTTGGGCGCCAGGCCGCATAGCCAGGAGGCCACAGTGAATAACAGGGTGGATAGCACGAACAGACGAACCTCGCCGAAGCGTCTCGACAGCCAGCCGGTGAGTGGAAGTGCAATGGCATTGCTGACTGCAAACGAGGTGATCACCCAGGTGCCCTGATTGGGGCTGACCGCGAGATCACCCGAGATGGCCGGCAGCGACACATTGGCGATGGAGGTGTCGAGCACCTGCATGAAGGTGCCGAGGCTCAGCGCCACGGTGAGCAGGAAGAGCGTAGGCCCGTGCAGAGGCTGGTGCGGCATGGCTGGGAAGTTCAGCGGCCCCGATTGGCGTCGATAATGCGCTGAATGAGCTGATCCACTTTCCGATCGGCGCTTTCGTACACTGCCGTTACGTAGCGGCCCGCGCGGGTGCCGCTTGCCAGCACCGCCCCATGCTGATCATGTATGTCCACATCCGCCTTCATGGACAGGCCGACGCGTAAGGGACGCCGGATCAATTCCTTGGGATCCAGTTCAACACGAACCGGCAGGCGCTGAACGATCTTGATCCAGTTGCCGCTGGCATTCTGGGCTGGCAGCAGGGAGAACACGCTGCCGGTTCCCGCTGCAAGTCCGGTCACTTTGCCGTGGAATTTCACGCCGCCGCCATACAGGTCCGAAACTAGGGTCACCGGCTGGCCGATGCGTATGTCCCGCAGTTGGTCCTCCTTGAAGTTCGCTTCCACCCAAACCTGGCTGAGTGGAACGATGGCCATCAGCGCACTGCCGGCGTCCACCTGCTGGCCCACCTGGACGGAGCGCTTGGCTACGTAGCCGTCATCCGGGGCGCGAACTTCGCAACGCGCACGGTTCAGCCACGCTTCACGCAGTTGGGCTTCGGCCTGCTTTACCGCCGGGTGGCTCTCCAAGGTGGTTCCCCCCACCGATGCCTCCGCAGAGGCGAGCTTGGCGCGCGTCAGGCGCAGTTCCAGTCTGGCCTGCTCGCGCGCCGTCGCCGCATGCTCCGCCTCTTCGCGCGAGACGACCTGGGCCGCAACTGCCCGGTCGCGCCGCAACTGGTCGGCTTTGGCTTGTTCAAGCGCGCGTTCCTTCAACGCCAGATTGGCCCGCTCCTGGTCACGCGCCTGGAAAAGCTGCCGCACGTTGCGCACAGCATCGGCCAGCCCGGCCTCGGTGCGCTGCAGCGCAATGTCGGCATCTGCCGCATCGAGCCGCACCAGAACCTGGCCATGCGCTACGTGATCGGTGTCGTCGGCAAGCACCGCCACCACGGTGCCCTGCTCGCGCGGTGTCACTCGAATCAGGTTGCCCGCCACGTAAGCGTCATCGGTGGTTTCGTGGTAGCGCGCAAAGAGGATCCAGTACGCGCCCCAGGCCATACCCGCCAACACAAAGACCAGTGCCAGCAAAAGCAACAGGTGCTTGCGTTTGCCGTTATTGGCCTCAGGAGGAGGAGTCGGGCCGTCGATTGTCATTCCTTGCGAGCATCGGTTGCCCCGCCCAGCGCCTCGGCCAGGGCCACGCGGGCGCGAAGCTGCGCAGCGCGCAGCCGGGTCAAGCTGAGTTCCTGATCGAGCACTGCGAGCTCTGCCTCCAGGGCATCGAACCGCGGCGCCAGCCCCAGTTCAAGCTTCTTGCCAGCCAGCGCCCGAGTCTGTCTTGTTTCGACCAGCGCCTGCCGCTGGGCCGCTTCGCGCCGGTCCAGGCTGGCGTTGAGTGCGTAGCGGTCGACAACCTGGCGGGCCGCTTCCAGTACGGTGTGGTTGTACTCGCCAACAGCGGCGGAAACGTCGGCTTCCCGCATGCCCAGACGGGCCTGGAGGGTGTGGGTATTGAACAAGGGCAGGTGCAGTGCCGGGCCGACGGCGAAGGTGACGCTGCCAGAGCGGAGCAGCTTGGTCAGATCAAGGCTTTCCACACCAATGGCCGCCTTCAGGTCGATGTTGGGATAGAACTCGGCCCGGGTGGCGTCAGCCTCGGCCTTCGTCGCCTCCAGACCGGCGCGCCGGGCGGCCACATCCGGACGCCGGCCCAAGGCATCCAGGGGCAGGCTCGGCGGCAGCGCAGGCACCTGTCCTTCGAGACGGGGTGCGGGCAGCTGCGCCGCGTGATCGGGATCGAGGCCCAGCAGGCCTGCTAGACGGTAGCGCGAGGCCCGATTCTGATAGTCCAGGCCATGAACCAAATCCGCATCGAGATCCAGCCTCTGCCGCGCGTCATGTACCGGCCCGATGCCAGCCAGACCTAATTCGAAGCGGGAGCGTGCGAGGTCGTATTCGCTCCGGTGACGCTGCTCAATTGTTTGCGCCAGTGCCAGCTCATGACCGCTGTCTGCCCATGTGAAATAGGCATCCGCCACGGCAGCGGAGAGCGTCAACCGCACTGCTTGACTCTGTGCCTGCGCCACCCGCGTTTGCGCGCCGGCGGCCTGCACCAGCGCGCGTTTGCGTCCCCAGACGTCGAGACTGTAGGCGAATGACTGCGTAAAGTCGAACTGGGTAAAGGTGCTGCCGCCGATGGGCGGGGGAAAAATTCCGTTCTCGCTGAAGCGCTGACGCACGGCGCTGGCGTCCGTGCTGTAGTGCCCGCCAGCATCCAGGCGCACGAGCTGCTCCGCCCGGCTGGCGGCCTCGAGCCGCGCCCGCGCGGTGACGAGATCGGGATTGGCCAGCAGCGCCTGTTCCTCAACCTGGTTCAACTCGGGGATGGCGAAAGCCTGCCACCACGTCTCGTCGCGCACCGGCGCGGACGCCGCGTGGACTTCCTGAGCCAATTCCGCCACCGTTGCCGCCGCCTCGGGCTGGAGCATGGCGGGACGCGTCGGCAAGTTCGTGGGCAGTGCCGCACAGCCACCGAGGATCAAGCCGGAAAGCAAGACAAGGCGGGACATCTTCAACGCTCTGCCAAACGATTCAGGCCGATGAGGAGCTTGCGCAGCAGGCGATCAAATTCCTTCACTTCCGCCGCGGTGAAGCCCGACCACTGTCTGACGATGTGCTCCCATAGACCCGGCAACACCTTTTCCACCAACGTCTTGCCCGCTCTTGTCAGGGAAAGTTCCACCCGCCGCCGGTCCTCAGTGCTGGGCTTGCGCTTCACCCAGCCGGCCTTGGCCAGATCATCGCCCAAACGCGTTACGTTGGTCCGGGATGAAATCAGCGCATCGCTCAGATCACTGGGATTAAGCTTGTTGTTTTCGCTGCTATAGATCATCGCCAGGGCCATGAAGCTCGTGCTGTTGAGACCATGGTCCACCAGAACGCGGTTGTAGCTGTCATCGAGCTCCCCGACCACAAAGAACAGCAGCCGGTTGAGGACAACCCGATCCTGCGGCATGCCCGACAAACGCCTGGCAACACGATTTATGCCCTGCTGGAAATAGGAAAAGGCGTGGTCCATGAAGTGCGTGTCCCGGAGTGCCATACGTCCAATGGAATAATAACAATAGAAATAGTTCAGTGCGTTACCATCTGGCGCAGAAAGCCCCGGCTCTCATCGTGGACATAAGCCTCGGCAGGCCGAAGCGATCAGGTCACTCTTCAGGGTGACCTTTTTCGCGCTTCTGGCGTCTGTATGGGCTGCTCTTGGGCTCGATATCGCGCCGTGGCCGTCTATGTGCTCCGGAGTGCTGGCAACTTGCGGGGGTTTCGATACCGGGAATCCGTGATCCAAAATCGGATTGCGCAGGTAATTGGATGAGCTGGATGGATGTAACATCTTGGCTGAGCGTACCGATTCGGTCCATGAACTGCGGGCCAGGTAGATTC
>JBAWGM010000360.1:0-6502 GCA_049592895.1 Thiobacillaceae bacterium
GGAATGGAAACGGCAGTGATCGAGTTACCTGGCGAGAAAGCCAACATTGCCGCCTTGCTGGATTTGCTGCGCAAGCGGGGTGGGGTCTGGGCCAAGGAAGCCGGGGTGGACAGCGGCAACCGGCTCGCCGTCAATCAGCAACTGGCAGGCCTGATCACGCCGCTTCAGGATGGCGATGAAGTGGCGATTTTTCCGCCGGTGACTGGTGGTTAAGTAGTTCGCCCTCCGTGCGTGATCGGCCCGCCAGGGTGAACGGCAGTTGCGAAGGAAGGACATGAAGATTCTGATTCAGGAAGCGGACTTCGATGCGGGCACCGAGTTGGGTGCATTGGGGGCCGGCAATGCCACCGTCGGCGGAATCGCTTGCTTTGTCGGGCGGGTGAAAGACCTCAATGACAGCAAAGGGGTAACCGGCATGTTTCTGGAGCATTACCCCGCGATGACCACGCGCGCCCTGTCGGAGATCATGGAGGCGGCCAGCCGGCGCTGGCAGATCAAGGATGCGACGGTCATCCACCGGGTCGGACACCTGAAGCCCATGGATCAGATCGTGTTTGTCGGCGTGGCTTCCTGTCACCGCGGCGATGCTTTCTCCGCCTGCGAGTTCATCATGGATTATCTCAAGACCCGCGCTCCGTTCTGGAAGAAGGAGACCACCCCGGACGGCGAGCGCTGGGTAGACATGCGCGCATCGGACGAGAGTGCCGCGGAGCGCTGGAAATAGGGCGTCATGAACAGGATATTCGGAATCCAGGGTTGAACGCGCAGCATTTCACAGCAACGATTGCCGCGAAGTGCTGGGTTGTAACGTGAAGCCAAAGCTGCTGCCAACTCAAATGCAACATTGAACAGGTCCGCTATTGACGCATGCGGCTCGCACACGGTTAATCGCATGGACCAGACCAAAGTCGGCAATCCGCACCTGATGCAGAAACCCACAGTCTCAAAGGGGGTGCTGGAGAATCTTCTCAACAATGCAGTAACATGCATGTCTACTGCAATGGCACTCTCGAAGATTGGCAATAGGTGCTGAGCGTCCGGCTGACCGAATCATGGCGCCATGGCTGACTGGGCCAAGCAAAAGGGAAGAACATACAACAATGGAAAACTTTGATCCCGCACTGATCTCGGTCGTCATGCCCTGCTACAACGCTGCCACCTATGTCGAAGAGGCAGTGAGCTGCGTGATGGATCAGACTTATCCGGAAGTCGAACTGATCGTCGTGGACGACGGCTCGACCGATGGCACCATAGATATTCTGCAACAGCTTGCCGCACGACATTCTCCGCGCATGACCTTGTTGTTCGAGGGCCGCATGGGACTCTACCCCGCGCGCAACCTCGGGCTGGAACGCGCGCACGGCGGACGCGTGGCGTTTCTTGATGCTGACGATTACTGGACGCCAGACGCGCTGGAAAGACTTGCAACCGCACTGAATGACCATCAGGCCGACATCGCCTATTGCGGGTGGCAAGACATTCAGGAGGGTGCACCCGGAACCGACCCTTACATACCACCGGATTACAGCCAGATGGATACGGCGGCTGAATTCTTGCGCGCCTGCCCGTGGCCGATACACGCGGCACTCGTGCGGCGGGAGGCCATTGATGCCGTCAAAGGGTTTTCCGAGCGGCGCTTCTCCTCAATGGATTACGACCTTTGGCTTCGACTTTATGCGCACACGCACAAGATCGTGCGGGTGCCGGAGGTGCTGGCATTTCACCGCTGGCACGACAAGGAGCAGATTTCCAAAACCAGATGGAAGCGGGTTCTGGATGCCTTGCAGGTGCGGAGGGATTTTGTGACGCATCATCCCGATCAGGTCGCCCATTTGCCCAAGGACAAGATCACCGAGCTATCCGACGGATTCTTGCTGCGAGAAGCCTATCGCGCCTACTGGCAGCGCAATCTGCTGGATGCTCAGATCCTGTTTCGTCATGCCTTCTTCAAGCGGTATTGGGCAGCAGGGGACCTGAAGTATCTGTTGCCGTCGTTGTTGCCTGCACCCTTGTTTCAGACCCTGGTCCGCACCAGCGACCGTCTGAGGGACAAACGCAAATAAGCGCCGTGCGCCTGCCAGCTCTCGTATACCACCGCGTTGGCGGTGCACACAACGACCGGAGTGCGAATATTGCGTGAGCGTTTAGGGTGCTGCTGAAAACATGCATGACTATATGCACGTGCTTGATCATTCGGTCTTGCGGGCGCGGACTTCGCTGGGCGTCACAATGCGAACCGAGCCGCACGCCTGCCTTGAACACGCATCTCGGTCCCATGCCGGGGTTTCTATTCGTGGAAGAGGCATCAACGCCCGCTTCCGGGCATGCATTTCAGCACACCGTATGGCTGGTAGCGGCTGAGGCCGCTCCCAAGTTCTGACCAGCTTCAGCCGAAGATTTCAGAAACACCTCAAGAAGCAACGTTCCCGATTGGCGGGAACGTTGCCAAGTCATGGCTTATTTGAGCGTGGCAACATACTGCGCCAGCGCGTCAATTTCACTGTCGCTCAGCTTGGCGGCGATGGGGGCCATGAGCGAGGTCTGCGGACCCACTTGTTTCCCCGCCTTGTAGTCAGCCAGTTTAGCCTTGACGTCATCAGCAGTCTTGCCGGCAAGTTTGGGGAAGTCGCCAACGCCCTCGCCATTGGGACCATGGCAGCTGGCGCAGACGGACTTGTATTGGGTGGCTGCATCCGTTGGGGCAGATGCGGCAGCAGGTTCCGGCATTGGGGCTGGAGCCATGGCGGCCGGGGCGGGTTCGGGCGCGGCAGCTTCCTCTTTCTTGCCGCAGGCGGCAAGGCTGACGACGGTAAGCAGGGCCAGAATGAGGGGATAACGCATAGTGCTCACCTTTCCATCGATCAATAAGAACCCCGCCTTTATACTAAATATCGAAGAATTAGCCAAGCGCTCAATATTGAGCGAGGCTTATTTGATCGAGTGCAGATTGGCGCTGATGCCCTCCAGCCACGCTTGGTGCTGGCCTTGCAAGGCGTCAAACCGGGCCAGCACTTGCAGGCCCAAACCCGTTACCCGGCTGCCGCCACCGCGTGATCCGCCAGTTGCGCTTTCCACCAGTGGCTCGCCATAGGCAGTGTTCATTGCATCCACTGCATCCCATGCAGCCTTGTAGCTCATCTTCATGGCGCTTGCGGCCTTGGAAATGGAGCCGGTCCGGGCAATCTGCCTGAGCAGCTCAGCCCGGCCACGGCCCATGAAGTTCTTTCCATTGAGGGTGAGCCACACCCGGCCATGAGCATCGAGGGTTCGCTCCATGCGGCAATTCTAGCAGCGGTCCTAATAGACTATTGCCGGAGATCGCCCTAAATATTACGGTCTGGGCTGCCCTGAATGACATGAGGAGAAGTCGTACATGAAAAAGAACCTGCTGTTGATTTGCCTGCTTGGAATGATCGCCGGTGTTGCGCAGGCATCCGACAATTTCACTGCGCTGTTCAAGACCCACGGCAAGTTTGCGGACGTGCGCGACATGCTGGTCAGCACCATCGAAGGTCGCGGTCTCAAGATCAATCACGCCAATTACATCGCCGACATGCTCGAACGTACCGGCAAGGATCTGGGGGCCACCAAGCAAGTGTATGCAAACGGCGAGCAGTTCGAGTTTTGCAGCGCGATCATTTCACGCAGGATGATGGAAGCAGACCCTCATGCCATTGTCATGTGTCCCTACATCATTTCTGTCTACACGATTCCCAATGACGGCGATACGGTTTATCTCGCTTATCGCAAGCCTGCCGTCGGCAGCAACAAGGCACTGAAGAAAGCCTTGGCCGACGTGGATAGCCTGTTGTCGAGCATCATTAAGGAAGCCATCGAGTAAGTCCGCCCATTCCGGGGTACAATTTTTTCCCATGAACGGATTCGTGGCAGTGGGAGTTGGAGCCATGCTGGGGGCTTGGTTGCGCTGGGGGCTGGGCTTGTGGCTTAACCCGGTCTATCCCACACTCCCCATGGGAACGCTCAGTGCCAATTTGATCGGAGCCTACGTCATCGGCCTGGCGATGGCCTTTTTTCTCCAGCATCCAGGGTTGCCGCCCGAGTGGCGGCTCTTCCTTATCACCGGATTTCTCGGCGCGCTGACCACCTTCTCCACTTTTTCGGCGGAGGCGGTAACGATGCTGTCGCGTGCTCAATACGTCCTGGCGCTGGGAACCGTTGCACTGCATGTGCTGGGTTCTCTCGCTGCAACGGGGCTGGGAATCTGGACCATTAGACTCATGCGGGGATGATCATGGCTGAAGTAATGCTGCGCCTGTTTACCGAAGAAGATCACCGGCACAAGGGCAAGCTGGTGTATGAGTGTCTGCTCGAAACCGGAATGAATCTCGGCATCCCGGGGGGATCGGCGTTTCGCGCCGTGGCCGGTTATGGCCATCATGGCCGGATGCACGAAGATACCTTCTTCGAGTTGGCCGGCAAGCTGCCGGTCGAGGTAATGTTTGCCGCCACGACCGAACAGGTCGATGCCCTGCTGGCGAATATTTCAGCCGAAGGTTTGCACCTGTTTTATATCCGCACGTCGGCCGAAACGGGGACCACTGGCTCCTGATGGATCTGGCTCACCAGTTGTTGTTGTTTGCTGCATCTTTCGCCGCCAACTGGTTTTCCGCCCTGTCCGGTGGCGGCGCAGGGCTGATCCAGTTTCCCATCCTGATTTTTCTGGGACTACCGTTTGCCGTTGCGCTGGCGACTCACAAGGTTGCAAGCGTGGCGCTGGGGTTGGGCGCCACCATGCGGCACCTGAAGGAGGGCGGGCTGGCGCTGCGCGAATCTTTGATCATTCTCGGCGCTGGACTGCCCGGCGTCATTCTGGGAGCGTCTCTGATCCTGAAAGCCCCGGAGCGGAGCGCGATTATCGTACTGGGGGTGCTGACCCTGGGGCTGGGGCTCTATTCCGTATTTCGGCCCCAATTGGGCATAGATCATGAGCCGCGCAACTGGCACGGGCCTGGTCTCTATACCGGCGTGGCAGGGCTTTTCGGTGTCGGTTTTCTCAATGGCTCCATCACCTCCGGCACTGGCCTCTTCTTGACCATGTGGCTGATTCGTCACTTCGGCATGGACTACAGGCGCGCAGTGGCCTATACGCTGATACTGTGCGGACTGTTCTGGAACGGCACCGGCGCTGTGGTGCTGGGTTATCTCGGCACTATCGCCTGGCAGTGGATGCCGGCCCTGCTTGCAGGCTCCATTCTGGGCGGCTATGCAGGCAGCCACATCGCGATCAGAAAGGGTAATCTGTGGATCAAGCGGTCGTTTGAGATCGTGACCATCGTGATAGGTCTGAAACTCATATGGGGGTGAGCGACGAGGAATTCATGCAGGCCGCGTTGTCGGAGGCGCGAAAGGCCGGGTCACGAGGCGAGGTGCCGGTGGGTGCGGTGGTGGTGAAGGGCAGCCGGATTATCGGGCGCGGATTCAATCAGCCTATCAGCAGCCACGACCCCAGCGCCCACGCGGAAATCATGGCCCTCCGCGACGCGGCACAGAACTTGAGTAATTACCGGCTGGTGGATTGCACGCTGTATGTCACTTTCGAGCCCTGCACCATGTGCGCGGGCGCCATCTTCCACGCCCGCATCGGCCGAGTGGTGTACGGGGCTTCGGAATACAAGACCGGGGCGGCGGGCAGCATCGTGGATCTGTTCTCCGAACCCCGGCTCAACTTCCATGCCCGGATCGAAGGCGGCGTGCTGGCGCAGGAGTGCGGAGAGCTGGTGAGTGAATTTTTCGCACAGCGCCGTCAACAGACGAACCAAACCGGGCTGCATTCGTCTACGCCAGAGATTGATGATAATGGCCATGAGTGATTACCGCATCGACATCGACACCCGCTTGCAGCGGCTCTATCTCTGGGAGCCTTATCCGGATGGCGATATCTTGATTCGGGAGTATCCCGTCTCCACCGCAAAAAACGGGTTGGGCGAACAATTGGGGAGCTACTGCACGCCGCGCGGCCGACATCGCATTGCGGAAAAGATCGGGGAGGACCAGCCGCTCTACGCCGTATTCAAATCACGTCAGCCGACCGGTGAAATCTGGAGCCCCCAAGTGGCGCAGGAAGACCTGGAGCGGGACTGGATCCTGACGCGGATACTCTGGCTGGACGGACTTGAGGCAGGCAAGAATCGGGGAGGGGAGGTGGACACCCATGATCGCTACATCTACATTCACGGCACCAGCGAGGAACACCTCGTCGGCCAACCCAACTCACACGGCTGCATCCGCATGCGCAACACCGATGTGGCCGACCTGTTCGATCTGGTGGACGTCGGAACACCAGTCACGATCGCTTAGCTACCGCGCCTGCGCATGAGGAACTGCGGCGTCTGGCTGCCCTGATTGGCTTGGCTCATTTTCTCCCACAACTTCACTGCGGCATGCGGGCGGTCAGATGCCGCGTAGCAGTTCTTTGATTCCAACTTTCGAGAGTGTTTTCTCGTCCACCTTCTTGACGATCACGGCGCAATAAAGGCTGTAC
>JBAWGM010000361.1:0-5513 GCA_049592895.1 Thiobacillaceae bacterium
GTCTGGCCGGATGAAAAAGATCCCCGGCAGCCCTGTCCTTGCTCTGGGTTGTCTCGTGCTGAGCGCTTGCGCGCCCTTCGAGGCCATACCGCCATCGCCCGCCCACATCCAGCGGGAGACCAGCACCGGCAAGGCGGAAGCGCCCCTGCCGGAGCCGGTAAGAGCCGCGCCTTATGTACCGATTCCGCGGCCCGACCTTGCCACCCCGACCTACACCATTGTGGTCAATGATGTGCCGGTGAAAGACTTGCTGTTCTCCATCGCCCGCGATACCCGGCAAAATATCGATATCCATCCAGGCATCACCGGGCATATCTCATTGAATGCGGTCAACGAGCCGCTCGCTGCGATTCTTGATCGCATTGCAAGGCAGGCCGATCTGCGTTATGTGATGGAAGGCAACACCATCAGCATCATGCCGGATACGCCATACCTGAAAACCTACAAGGTCGATTACGTCAATCTGTCGCGCAACACGAATTCCACCATAGGCGTCGCGTCGCAGATTGCAGCGACCGGAAGCGGCGTCGCAACGTCGGGTGGGACCACAGGCGCAGGAGGAAACAACTCCAATACCAGTGTCACTACAACCTCCAGCAACGACTACTGGACCGTGCTCAAGGACAACATCGTCAACATTTTGTATGCCACCAAGGCCGAACAGAAGAAAGCGGAGGAACGCGCAGCCATTGCGGAAGCCAATCGGGTCCAGGTCGAATTCAGGGATAGCGACAAGGCCGCACTTTCTTCAGCGAGAATCCAGGAACCGATTCGTGCCGCCATTCAGCAGAGCGCAGTGCCGCAGCCTGGTGACAGCGAACGCGAGGTTATCGTCAACGCGGTGGCCGGAACCGTCTCGGTGTTCGCCAACGAACGCCAGCAGAATCTGATCCAGGAATTCCTCGACAAGATTTCAAACGCCAGCCAGCGCCAGGTAATGATCGAGGCGACCATCGTCGAGGTCACCCTTAACAATCAATACCACGCCGGAGTCGACTGGACGCGAGCACTGCAAGGCGCGGTCGGGTGGCAGATCACCACGGTCGGCGGCGGTTCCAATGCGCTGGCGGGCTCACTGACGCCCTGGATTGAAGCCACCTACAACGGCAGCAATGGTTTCAAGGCCGCCATCGATCTCCTGGAATCCTTCGGCAAAACCAAGGTACTCTCCAGCCCTCAGTTGATGGCGCTGAACAACCAGACGGCCCTGCTCAAGGTAGTCGACAACCTGGTGTATTTTTCTGTAGATGTCCAGCAGGGCGTCGTGACTAACTCAAGCACCATCCCGCCTGCAATCTCCACGACTGCACACACTATTCCGGTCGGGGTGGTCATGTCGGTAACGCCGCAGATCAGCGCCACCGGGAAGATAAGCCTGACTGTCCGGCCCACCATCACCCGCAAAGTGGGGGACGCAGCGGATCCAAACCCGCAACTGAAGCAGGGCGGACTCAACATCAGTAATCTGGTTCCCATCATCCAGGTGCGCGAGATGGAATCCCTGCTACAGGTGCGCAGCGGGCAAACCGTCATGCTGGGCGGCCTGATCCAGGACGACCTCAGCAACACCCGCGATGGCTTGCCGGTGCTGTCGAGGCCGGAAGGCATCGGCGCCCTGTTTGGCCAGCAAGAACACAAGAACAGCCAGACTGAACTGGTTATCTTCCTGCGTCCGACGATTGTGGCAGACGGTCAGCTGTCGAATGATGACCGGCGTCGCTTCGAGCGACTTCTGCCCGCCTCGACGATGACAGCACCATGAGTCTGCTGCTCAAAGCCCTTAAACAGGCCGAACAGGGGGCCGGCAAACCCAACGGGGGAGATCCCAATCTGGATCTCGAACCAATGGACACGCCATTCTCGGTACGGCGCGAATGGGTGCAGCCCAACGACAACGAGACACCTGCCGCCGTGGCCGCCGGACGTCCCGGCGCGCGATGGGAATTGCCTCGTTTGGACCTGGTGCCTGCGGCCGCGCTGATCGCCCTGCTGGTCGCCATCGGTTATGGCATCTATGTCTATCTGGCCATTGGCCAGCCCGGCACACTCGCCACACTTGCACGCCACCCTCAAGCCCCGAGGCCTGCGCAACCCGCACAACCTTCCCCTGCCACGGAGCCTGCTCGGATTGCGCCGGTGCAAGTCCCCAGGGCGCCTGTTTCCGTTGCGCCCACAACAAATCTGGCCGGCGCGCCACGCAGTCCTGCACCTCTGGCACACGTCATTGCAGCCACCCATGGCCATCCCCGTTCTCTGGTCAGAAGACCTCCAGCCGTCGCTCCCGCTCGGCAAGTGCTGCCGACCCTGCAGGGCACGATCCCACCGGCCGAACTGGAAGCCGCCTATCAAGCCTATCGAACGGGCGATCTGGATAAAGCTCGCCAGCTCTATAGCCGCGTCGTCAGCCGTGACAAGAATCCGGACGCCTTGCTCGGGCTGGCTGCGATTGCCATGCTTCAGGGCCGCCCGGCAGAGGGCGTCCGCCTCTACCAGCAAGTGCTCGACGTGGATCCGCGTAATGCCACGGCCCAAGCCGCCCTGCTGGACACACTGGGGACGACCGACAACGCGGCGGCCGAGTCGCAATTGAAGACGCAAATCCAGCAAGGCCCCAGCGCCTACCTGTATTACGCCCTCGGCAATCTCTATGCCGACCAGAAACGCTGGTCCGATGCCGAGGCGGCGTACTTCGATGCCTTCAAGCGCGAACCCGCTAACGGGGATTACGCGTTCAATCTGGCGGTCAGCCTTGATCATCTGCAACAGCCTGATGCCGCGCTGCGCAACTACGAGTTCGCCCTTAAGCTGGCCACTCCGGAAAGCCGTTTCAAACGCAGCCTGGCGGAAGCCCGTATTCAGCAGCTTACGAGCCATTAAAATGGAGCGGAGAAGAAAACTCCGCATGGGCGAATCCCTGGTGGCCCAGGGACTCATCACCGTCGATCAACTGCGCATCTCGCTCAAGGAGCAGAAACTTACCGGCCTGCCCATTGGCCGCCAGCTGGTTGCCCTGGGCTTTGTGACCGAATCCGTCATCCGCGATCAGATGGCCCATATGATGGGCAGCCGGAGCATCGATCTGGCGCAGGTTGTGGCCGATCCGGAAGCGCTCAATATGGTGCCGGAAGATTTCTCCCGCAAGCACCGCCTGTTGCCCATCGCCTACGACAACGAACGCAACGCGCTAACCGTCGCCACCACCGACATGTTCAACGTGATCGCGCTAGATCAGCTTAATGCCTCCCTGGGCGGCCATATCGAGATCGACACATTGCTGGCCGGTGAGGCGCAACTGCTTGAATTCACCGATCTGTTCTATGGGTTTGATCTGTCGCTGGACGGCATCCTGCGGGAAATCGAAACCGGCGAAGTGGACTACCAGAGCCTGGGCAACGAGGCGGACGGCTACACCCAGCCCGTGGTTCGTCTGGTGGGCGCGCTGCTGGTGGATGCGGTTAAGCGCAACGCATCCGACATCCATTTTGAACCCGAACACGCCTTCCTGCGCATCCGCTACCGCATCGACGGAGTGCTGGAACAAATCCGCAGCCTGCACAAGACCTACTGGCCCGGCATCGCGGTGCGGCTCAAAGTCATGTGCGGCATGAACATCGCCGAAACCCGGGCGCCACAGGACGGCCGCATGTCGCTGACGCTGAACGGCCGGCCCATTGACTTTCGCGTGTCTTGCCAGCCAGGCATACATGGAGAAAATATCGTTCTGCGAATTCTCGACCGGGAAAAATCCATCCTCCCCCTGGACGGCATGGGCTTCACCAGCGAGGCATTGCAGCAGCTTCAACTGATGATGGCCAGACCCGAGGGAATACTGGTGGTCACCGGGCCAACCGGATCGGGCAAGACCACCACCCTGTATTCCATGCTCTCCCACCTCAACACCGAGAACGTCAACATCATGACGCTGGAAGATCCGGTGGAATATCCGGTCACCCTGATGCGCCAAACCTCGGTCAACGAAACGCTCAAACTGGATTTTGCCAACGGCATACGCTCGATCATGCGGCAGGATCCGGACATCATTCTGGTGGGCGAAGTGCGCGACAAGGAAACCGCCGAAATGGCCTTCCGCGCGGCCATGACCGGCCATCAGGTGTTCACCACCCTGCATACCAACTCGGCGCTGGGCGTGTTTCCAAGACTGCTGGACATTGGCATTCAGCCCGGCATCCTGGCTGGCAACATCATCGGAGTGGTCGCGCAGCGCCTGGCGCGGCGTTTGTGTCCGCAATGCAAACAAGCCTATACACCGGATGACGCCGAAGCCCGAATTCTGGGATGGCATGAAGCCGGACAGCCGAGAATCTTCCAGTCTGCCGGTTGCCCGGCCTGCAACGGAAAAGGTTATCGTGGCCGCATTGCCCTGATCGAACTGCTACGCATGGATAGCGAATTGGACGAGGTGGTCGCCCGTAGCGCCGGTCTGCATGAGATTCGCAGGTCCGCCATGGAGCGGGGCTATCGTCCCTTGGCGGAAGATGGCATCCGGCGCGTGCTGGAAGGGATTACGTCTTTGGCGGAAGTGTCGCGCGTGGTGGATCTGACCGGCAAAATATAAGCATGCCTTTCTATCGCTACCGCGCCGTGGACCAAACCGGGCGAAGCCTGCGCGGCACCTTGTCGGCGGTTAATGACGTGGATCTGGAACTGCGCCTCAAGCGCATGGGACTGGATCTGGTCACCCTGCGGCCCTTGATGCACGGGCAGCGTCACAGCCGCGAGCGCATCACCCGGCGCGACCTGATCACCTTCTGTTTTCATCTGGAACAGATCACCCGGGCCGGGATCCCCCTGCTGGATGGTTTGCGTGATCTGCGCGACAGCATGGACAACCGGGCCTTTCGCGACATCCTCACCGCGCTGCTGGAAGACCTCGAAGGAGGCAAGGTCCTGTCACAGGCGCTGGCCTCCCATCCGGCGGTATTCGCCCCGGTGCTTGTCCATGTGGTTCGGGCCGGTGAGCAAACCGGGCGTATGGACACGGTGTTCAAGAATCTGGCCCACACCCTGAAATGGCAGGACGAAACCACGGACAAGGCCCGCCGCCTTATGGTGTACCCGGCCTTTGTCAGCGTCTTTGTGCTGGCCCTGATCGGCGTGCTGATCGGCTATCTGGTGCCCCAGTTCGAGCCTTTCCTGAAAACCGCGCGGGTGGAAATCCCCGCCTACACCAGCTTCATGTTCAGCCTGGCACGTGTTCTCCGCGCCTACTGGTGGCAGGTTTTGATCCTGTTGATGGGAGCAGGCGCCGCTCTTTGGGGCTGGGCGCGTCACACCGAAAAAGGCCTCTGGTGGTGGGATGACATGCAATTGAGGCTGCCCTTCCTGGGGCCGGTGATCCGCAAACTTATCCTGGCCCGGTTTGCCAATTACCTGTCGCTCATGTACCGCTCGGGCGTATCAGTGCTTGAAGCGATGAAGACGGGGGAGGACATCGTGGGCAACCGCGTGGTGTCTGCCAGCATCCGCCGCGCCGGCCAGCAGATTTCCGAGGG
>JBAWGM010000362.1:0-5684 GCA_049592895.1 Thiobacillaceae bacterium
GTGCCGGCTACCGCCAGAGGCCATTTGTCCCTGAGCACGTTTTCCGCCAGCCATTGGGGGCCGGACGTATAGTTGAGCTTGCGATTGAGGATCTCTTCCATCAGGGGTTGTTTGCCGCGGGTGACCACATTGCCGATTACGAAGATGTCCGCGCCGATGCGGGCCTGATCCCGGCTATAGCCCTCGATCAGGTCTATCCCCAGAGCACGCAACTGATCGGACATCGGCGGATAGACCAGGGTGTCACATCCGGTCACCCTATGGCCGGCTTGCATGGCGATGGCCGCGATGCCGCCCATGAAGGTGCCGCTGATGCCGAGAATGTGGATGTGCATGGGGCGGAAGGAGCTAAAACCGAAATTATACGGTTGTGGCTCGCGCATATCGAAATCAGCCCGACCCCGCGGTACGGTGACGGATCTAGGTTCGGTCGACCCCGTTCTGGCCTAAGTGGGTAAGGAGCGAGCGCAGTCGTGCGGGGCGCAGGGGTTTATGTAGAACAACAAGGCCGGCCTGGCTCAAGGTCTGGATGCTTTCTGGCGCGGTATCTCCGGTCAGGATGACGACGGGCAGGTCGGCGCCATAACGGGAGCGAAAGGCTTCAACGACCTTGACGCCGTTGGTCTCGCCGGGCAAGCGGTAATCGGAAATCAGCACATCCGGTTTCAGCCCGGTCTCGTCCAATACCTTCATTGCCTCTGCCGCTGTCCTGCTTGCGACAAGATCGATCTTCCAACTGTCGAACAACTCTTCCATAGCCCGCAAATTGCTGTCCTCATCATCAATGAGGACAGCCAGACCGATGCCCAAGGCACCGGTTTGAACAGACTCCTGGCGGGCCTTCTCCGCCAGGAGGGCGGAGCCTAGGGGGACCTGAATAGCAAATACGGATCCGTAGCCGATGCGGGACTTGAGCGTGACGGGGCTGTCGAGCAGTTTGGACAGGCGCGATACGATGGCAAGTCCCAAGCCGAGCCCCTTGCTGCGGTCGCGTTCAGGATTGCTGAGTTGGACGAATTCCTGGAATACGGATTCCCATTGTTGCTCCGGTATACCCTGGCCGCTGTCCCAGACCTGGATAAGCAAATTCTCCCCGCGTCGCCGGCAGCCCACCAGTATCCCTCCGTGCTCGGTGTAGCGAATGGCGTTTGCCACCAGGTTCAGGAGAATGCGCTCCAGCAGAATAGGGTCGCTGTGGACAACCCATTCGCACGGGCGAACCCTAAGTTTGAGTCCCTTTTCCAGCGCCTGAGGGACGAACTGTTTCTTCAGCCTTTCCATCAGGCAGGCAACTGGAAAGTGTTCGGGGCAGACTTCGAACACGCCCGCATCAAGGCGGGAAATGTCCAGCAGCGAATTGAATAGATTTTTCATGGCATCCACCGAAGCCTCAATTTGCTCCACCAGGGTAATGAGGTCGGGGGAATGGATGCGCTCCTTCAAGGCGCCGACAAACAGCACCAGCGCATGCAAGGGTTGGCGCAAATCGTGGCTGGCGGCAGCAAAGAACTTGGATTTTGCGATGTTCGCGCGCTCAGCCTGGTCCTTTTGTGCAGCCAGCTTGGCGGTGGCTTCCAAGACTCTCTCTTCCAGCCGGGTTTGAAGTTCAAAGAGGGCTTGAGCCATGCGGTTAATACCGCGTTCAAGCTGACCCACTTCTCCACCGGCATCTTCCGTCACGCGAACCCTGAATTCACCTTGGGCAATGCGCCGAACCGCACTGGAGACGGACTGGATTTGACCAGTAAGTCGATTCGATAGGCGCCAGGCAACGACGGCGGTTGCTGCAAGGGCAGCCAGCAAAAGGAGTCCGGCCGATGCCAGGAGCGCATTCTTCTGCGTGGAAATTGGTCGCGTGCTGACCCCGACCACGGCATGGCCAAGAGGTGACGCGGCAGTGACAGAGACGCCGGCGACATTGCTGAAATCATTAGGATCGGGCACGGCGGGAAGCTTGATCGACTCGGCCCGGTACACAACCCCCTCGAGCAGATGCGCATGTTCGTCCCCCAATAGCGTGAGCAATCTGGAGGGCGTCTGCGGCAGTTTGCCAATCTGCGCTTGCAAGGGGCCATGCGTTTCAAAAATGCCAGCGTAGGCCAGGGTCGTCTGACTGAATTCCTGGCGGACGATTTCATTGAGCAATTCGTGGTTGCCGCTAACGAGGGCATATTGGGTGGACGCCGCAAGCAACTGGGCTGCATGCAGCGCGCGGTCGTCCAAGTCCCGCTCAGCTTGCAGCATGCTCTGATGGGTGAAATACACGGTCAGTGCGGCCGCGATCAGCATGGACGGAAGAATCGCAATAAATAGAATGCGGGTGCGTATTCCGGCGCTCCCCGCGCCCCTTCTGCAGAAATCTGCCAAACGGCTGAAACGGGCGCGCGAAGGTGGTGGCACGATGCTCAGGAGCCGATTTTCGAAAGGTCCGCATCAAGGCCGAACTGGCGGGCGGCGATTACCGCTTCGGTCCGGTTGTTGACATCCAGGGCGCGAAAAATGGCAGCCACATGTATCTTCACTGTTCCTTCGGTCAGTTCTAGCCTGCGCGCGATCGACTTGTTGGGCAGGCCTTGCAGCAGGCCGCGCAGCACTTCCATCTGTCGTGTGGTGAGGGTCACATCAGGTCGGGGAGCGGACGGAGCGCATTGCAGTCCGACCCCGGTTCCTGTTTCGTTGCAGGGATCCGGTACAAATATGCCTCCCGATAGCACCCGTTGCAAAGCATGGAGGATCACAGAACTCGGCGAGGTTTTCAGGACGTAACCCAGGGCCCCGGCGTTTAGGGACTGTTCCATGTCCTGGAGGGATTCGGAGGCGGAAAGAATGACCAGAGGCACGTCCGGGAAGCGGCGGCGAAATTGACGAATGCCTTGGTGGCCCGGCAAGCCCGGCATGTTCAGATCAATCAGGGCCAAATCCAAGTCGGGATTGATTCGGGCCTGTACAAACAGGCTCGGGTAGTCGTGCGCATCCACGATCGTGGTTTGCTCCCCCAATTGGCAGAGCACTTGCTTGACTCCTTCACGGAACAGCGGGTGATCATCGGCAAGCAGTATTTTCATCGCGTCATCGCCAAGCCTTTGATACAAAACGAGAGTCTTTATGCGCCCGTCATTGTGACAGGTGTCGGACCGGGGGTATCTATAACTTTTGGCATATAGATACAAAGAATATACCCGGCTAGCCTTAGCACTGATCCGAATATGCCACACCGGCTTCAGAATGAGGATGAATGGAACGAAGGCTTGATGTTTGGGACGGGTATAAGGGCTGTCGGCCACGGCTGGTTGCTCAAGGCACTACACCAAAGCAACCCATTCAGGCCGCCTTGGTTGTGGCAATGATCTAGAGACCGTGTTCTCCGCAATGAGGCGATCCTCCAGTCGTCTCCTCCGGTTGGCCGGGTGCTAATCCCTCCCGGTCTTTTTTTGGGGCTTTCATGTATCTGCGACCAGTCGTCTCGGTGCGGGTCCGGAAGTGACTGCAGAGGAAAGTCCAGCGCCCAGATAAGCAAGAAAGTGCGATCTCCCCTATTCCAGAAAACCTTGCCCGCCTCTGTTCACATTAGTGACCATAAATCATGTCCGGGACATGAAGCAGGCAACGGCCTGATGTAAATGGCGCTTGGGCAGCTTGCGCTTCATTCGGATCTCCGGTATTGAGAGGACTGAATTTTAGCGCTGTGGCTTGCCCATCATGGACTTGACCGAAACCGAGATTTCTTCCGAACCGCTGTGCCGGGGAAATTTGCTGCACGTGCGCCGCGACCGGGTGCGGCTCCCCAACAGCCAGACTTCAACCCGCGAATACGTCGTTCATCCTGGGGCGGCGGTTATACTGCCCGTCTTTGACAACGGCGACGTGCTGCTTGAGCGCCAGTATCGCTATCCGCTGCGCCGCGACTTCATTGAAGTACCGGCGGGCAAGCTCGATCCCGGCGAGAACCCTGAATCGTGCGCGCGGCGCGAACTGGTGGAGGAAACCGGCTACCAGGCGACTGCACTGCGTTTTCTGTTCGAATTTTATCCGGCCATCGGCTACAGCAACGAGATCCTGTATTTCTATTTGGCGCAGGGGTTGCAGCACGTCGGCCACGAGCGCGATCATGAAGAGTTTCTGGAAATCCTGCGGGTGCCGTTCGTCGATGCGCTCGGCATGATCCGCAGCGGCGCAATTTGCGAAACCAAGACGGTTACCGCGCTATTCTGGCTGGAAAAAATCCGGACCCAGGGCTGGTGACAGCGTGTCTCAGTAGGCAAGGTTCGGCGCCAGCCACTTTTCGGCCGTTGCCACATCCCAGCCCTTGCGGCGGGCGTAGTCTTCCAGTTGGTCACGGCCGATCTTCGCCACCGCGAAATACTGGCTTTGCGGATGACTGAAATAGAAACCGGAAACCGCGGCGGCGGGCCACATGGCAAAACTTTCAGTCAGGATCAGACCGGTATGCTCGGTAGCGTTTAGCAGCTCAAACAGCGGGCCTTTCTCGCTGTGCTCCGGGCAAGCGGGATAGCCTGGGGCGGGGCGGATTCCCTCGTATTTCTCCGCTATCAGATCCTGGCTGCTCAGATTCTCATCCGCGGCATAGCCCCAGAGTTCTGTTCTGACTTTCTGGTGCAGCCGTTCGGCAAAAGATTCGGCCAATCGGTCGGCCAGCGCCTTGAACAAGATGGCGTTGTAGTCGTCGAGAGCAGCCTCGAATTCCTTGAGCTTCTCGTCAAAACGACCGGCGCCGGCGGTGACCGCAAAGGCGCCCAGATAATCCTTAAGTCCGGTTGCTTTCGGCGCAATAAAATCCGCCAGGCAAAGATTAGGCCGGTCGAGCGGCTTCTCCATTTGCTGGCGCAGGTTGTGCCAGGTCATCAAGGTGCTGCTGCGCGATTCGCCGGCGTATATCTCTATGTCGTCAGAATTCACGGTATTGGCGGGAAACAGGCCGATCACGCCGTGGGCGGAGAGCCATTTTCCTTCGATCAGGCGCTTCAGCATGGCTTGCGCATCTGCGAAAAGCTTTTTCGCTTCTTCGCCCACCACTTCATCGTCCAGAATTTTCGGATAACGTCCCGCCAGTTCCCAGGTTTGGAAGAAGGGCGTCCAGTCTATGGTTTCCGCGAGTTCTGCAAGGTCGTAGTTGCGCAACGCATGAATACCCGGCCGCTTGGGTTTTGGCGGGGTGTAGGCTGCCCAGTCGGTCTTGAACCCGCGCTCCCGAGCCACGTCCAGCGACAGCAGCTTGCGGGCTTCACCGCGTCCCGCATGCTGTTCTCGGATTCTTGCATAGTCAGCTTTCACCTCCGCCAGGTACGCGGGAAGCAATTCCGCCGACAGAAGTGAAGTGGCAACGCCCACGGCGCGCGAGGCATCGGGCACCCAGACCACGGGCTGGGCGTAATTGGGTTCGATCTTGACCGCGGTGTGCGCCCGGCTGGTGGTTGCGCCGCCGATCAGCAAAGGCTGTCGCATGCCGCGCCGCTGCATTTCCTTTGCGACATGGGCCATCTCTTCCAGGGAAGGCGTGATCAGTCCGGACAGTCCGACGATATCGGCGCCTTCCTTTTCCGCGGTGTCGAGGATCTTGTCCGCCGGCACCATCACGCCCAGGTCGATCACCTCGAAGTTGTTGCATTGCAGCACCACGCCAACGATGTTCTTGCCGATGTCATGCACGTCGCCCTTGACCGTGG
>JBAWGM010000363.1:0-8476 GCA_049592895.1 Thiobacillaceae bacterium
GCAGATCTTCCGCCATGCCGGTCCGTTCCAGGATCAGGCCCATAAACGTGAAGAACGGAATGGCGAGCAGCGTCGCATTGGACAGGATGCCGAATACCCGCTCCGGCAGCGCCTGCATCAGGCTGAATTCGAAATGCCCGGACTGGATGCCGACCATGGCGAATAGCAAACCATTGGCGGCGAGCGAAAATGCAACCGGATAACCCAGCAATAGAAACACCACCAGGCTGGCGAACATCAGTGGGGCCATCAACTCCAAGCCCTCAAACCTCCTCGACCGATTTTTCTGCCGGCAGTACAAGGTGGCCGCTAAGCACCCCCAGGCGCTTGATGACTTCCGCAATCCCCTGCAAGAACAAAAGGCCAAAGCCCAGCGGCAGCATCAGCATGATGGGCCAGCGCACCAGTCCGCCCGCGTCTGCGGACACCTCGCCGGAGAACAAAGCCTTGGTGAACAAGGGCCAGGACAGCCAGGCGATCAGCCCGCAGGCAGGCAACAGGAACAGCACGCCGCCCAACAGATCGATGGCGGCCTGGGACTTGGGAGAGAGCCGGCCATAGATGATGTCGATGCGCACGTGGCCGTTGTGCTTGAGGGTGTAGCCCGCCGCCAGCAGGAACAGCGCGCCGAAGCAATACCATTGCAGTTCCAGCCAAGCGTTGGAACTGGTGTGCAGGCCATAGCGAATCAGGGCATTGCCCGCCGACACCAGGGTGGCGGCCAGCACCAGCCACCTGACCAGGCGGCCGACGTATTCATTGAGCCGGTCCACCGAACGGCTGAAAGCAAGCAGGGCTTTCATTGGATGGCTCCGCTGTCTTTCAGCAGTTGAGCCAGACGCTCGGCCACAACGCGGTAGCCCTCGGCATTGGCGTGGATGGGGTCGGATTTGAGCCTGGGGTTCTTTAGCACCCGATTAAAGACTTCCCCCTCGTAAGGCAGCTTGAATTCCTCGGCCAGTTTTCGGTAGAGCGGGGGTGGACCGGAGAACAGTTTGGGTTCGGGCACGCCAATCAGGACAACGCTTGCGCCGTGGGCACGAATGGTCTGAATCATGCTGCGCAGATTGGACTCCGTCGCGGCGGGATCAAGCTTGCGCAGCATGTCATTGCCGCCAAGGCAGAGCAGCACAAGTTTGGGGTGCTGTTCCTCCAGCATGTCGGGCAGGCGTTGAAGTCCTTCGGCGGTAGTTTCACCGGGCACGCCGGCATTGACGACCGTGTGTTTGATGAGCCCGGACAAAACTGCGGGATACGAGAGCTCTTCCGAAGCGCCGTTGCCGAATGTCAGGCTGTCGCCAAACGCGACGATTGTATCGCCGTCGCCCAGCCGTGAAAGTTGCGGCGGCCGCTCACAGGCCAGAATTGCCAGTGCCGCGACCAGCCATACTAGGATCAAGCGAAAGCCTGGCATTGCGCCTGCGCGCCTCACAACTTGGGCCTTAAGCTTAGTGACCCGCGACGGTCATGTTGTCTATCAGGATGGAGCCGGTCAGCTTGCTATGGCGGCGGTCCACGTCCTTGCCGATGGCCTGGATGCCCCGGAACATTTCCTTCAGGTTGCCGGCGATGGTAATTTCCTCCACCGGATAGGCGATCTCTCCACCCTCCACCCAGAAGCCGGCGGCACCGCGCGAGTAATCGCCGGTCACCATGTTGGTCCCCTGGCCCAGCATTTCCGTCACCAGCAGTCCGCTGCCCATTTTCTTCACCAGGCCATCCAGTTCGAGATCACCGGTCTGCAATATCAGATTGTGGCTGCCGCCCGCATTGCCGGTGCTCGCCATACCCAGCTTGCGGGCGGAATAGCTGGAGAGAAAGTAGCCCTGAACCACCCCGTCCTTCACCACATCCCGGGCGCGCACTGCCACGCCTTCATTGTCGAACGGGCAAGACCCCAGGCCCTTCTTGATAAACGGATCCTCCCTGAGCTGCACAATGGGAGCAAAAACCTGTTGCCCCAGGCTGTCGAGCAGAAAGGAAGATTTTCGGTAGAGGTTGCCACCGGAAACGGCGCCGACAAAGCCGTTCAACAGGCTGCTGGCAATGGGCGCTTCGAATATGACCGGGCAACTGCGGGTATCCAGCTTGCGCCCTCCGAGCCGGCGCACGGTGCGCTGCCCCGCGTTTAGGCCCACGGCTTCCGGCGTTTCCAGATCAGCCGCATCGCGCGAACTGGTGTACCAGTAATCCCGCTGCATGCCCTTGTCATCGGCGGCGATCACCGCCACCGACAGGCCGTGCCGGGAGGAGGCATAGCCCCCCATGAAGCCCAGGCTGTTGGCATACATGAAATGGGACGCCTGGGTGCTGGCCGAGCCCCCCTCGGAGTTGACAATGCGGCGGTCGACGGCAAGCGCCGCTGCTTCGCAGGCCCGGGCCCGCTCGGCGGCTTCTTCCACGGTCATCGGCCAGGGATGATGCAGATCCAGTTCTGCCTGGTCGGTGGCCAGCCAGGATGCCTCCGGCAGACCGGCGAATTCATCTTCCGCCGTGTAGCGGGCAATCGTGGCGGCTTTTTCAACCGTGGCGTTCAGCGCGGCCTCGCTCAAATCCGAGGTACTGGCGTGGCCCTTGCGCTGGCCCACGTAGAGCGTGATCCCCACGCCCTTGTCCTTGTTGTACTCGATGGTTTCGATTTCGCCTTTGCGCACCGTGACGGTCTGGCCAAAGCCCTCCGAGACTTCCACTTCGGCGCCGGTGGCGCCGCTGACCCTGGCATGATCCAGCACCAGTTGGGCGATGCGCTTGAATTGTTCCTGACTGTAGCTGAACGCAGACATGAGCGGATGCCGGGATAAAATGAAGGCACATTCTACCTGCCAGCCACGCCATGAGCGAAATTGACGAAACCCCGGAACTTGCCTCTCCGAGCAAGACGCGCAAGAAACAGGAAATGCACGAGTTGCAGGAGCTGGGGGCGGAACTGGTCAAGCTGTCCGAATCCCAACTGGCAAAACTACCCCTGCCGGAAGGCCTCCGGGCGGCGATCATGGATGGCCGGCGCTTTACCAAGCATGAAGCCTTGCGCCGCCAGCTCCAATTCATCGGGCGCCTGATGCGTGGCGTCGACCCCGCGCCCATCCAGGCGCAAATGAACGTGTGGCGCGGGCAAGCCTCCCAAGCCACTGCCCTGATGCACAAAATCGAGCGCTGGCGCGATCGCCTGATTGCGGAGGAAGGCGCGCTGACCGAATTCCTTCGTGACCTGCCCGGGGTCGATGCCACCCAGGCGCGTCAACTGATCCGCAATGCGCGCAGGGAAGCGGCCGAGAATAAGCCGCCCAAATCCAGCCGCGCCCTGTTTCGTCTGATCCGCGATGCGCTGGAGGCGCCGGGTTAGACGCAAGATTGCGCAGGCGCCGGTTGCGGGAATCGTCGAGTCGCCGCCGAGCCCGCAACTCAATCTGGCGTTGCCCCCTGTGCGCCGGTCTCGCGCAGAGGCTTGAATTCGGAACAAGCCCCAGCCGCCCTGAAATGAATCCTTGTCTTGATCATGGCGCAATCTTTTGCTTCTTGAGGGTTTCCAGCCGGGGCCTGCCAAGCTAAGCTGAGAGAACCGCGCAGTACAACCCGAACAACAACCAAGGAGGTCATTGTGTTCGCGCGCCTGAGCAAGCTGGTCCTGAGCCTGCCCTTCCTGATCGCGGCCGGCCTGTTTGTCCTTTATCTGGTATTCGGCTTCTTTCTGGTCGATCCGCTGGCGAAGAAACTCCTGCCCTGGATAGGCGAGCACAAGCTGGCGAGCCAGCTTTCGGTGCAGAACGTCAAGTTCAATCCGCTGACGCTGGAAGCCACGGTGCAGGGTCTCAAGCTTGCGGAGAAGAGCGGCGAGCCCCTCGCCGGGTTTGATCGGCTTTATGTCAATCTCGAAACCGCCGGCCTGTTCCGGTTCGCCTGGCGTATCAAGGATATTCAGCTCAGCGGCCCGCGTGCTGAATTTCTGGTGCGGCGCGGCGGCACCCTCAACTGGGCCGCCCTTATCGCCAAGCTTAACGAGGACAAGAGCCCCCCTTCGAAAACCATGCCCCGGGTCCTGATCGACCATATCAAGATCGAAGGGGGCGACATCGACTACACCGATGCCAATCGAAGCGGTGCCGCGTTTAACGCAAGCTTGCAGCCGCTCGGTGTAGAACTGGACGGCTTGTCCACCCTGCCGGAAGACCGTGGCGACTACATCCTCGCCGCCAAGTTGCCGGAACAGGGCGGCACGCTCAGGTGGACTGGCGACGTGTCGCTCAACCCGGTCAAATCCGATGGCAAGATCGCGCTTGAAGGGGTCAGTCTGCCCAAGCTGCTCAGGGTGATCCGGACGCCGCGCAACTTCGAACTTCCGTCGGGAACCCTTGCAGCCGGCACGCGTTATCGTTTTGCCCTGCTGAAGGACAAGCCCTGGGTGCAGGTCAATGGCGCCAACCTGATCGTGCAGAACGTGAGCCTCGCGCCCAAGGGGGGCGGCGCGCCGGTATTCGAATTGAAAGAGGCGCGGGTCGACAACGCGAATCTGGATCTGAGCGCGCAAACAGTGGACGTGGCGGGCGTGAGCCTGAGCGGGGGGCGGCTCTCCGCGACCCGGGGTGTTGACGGCACGCTCGATTGGGAGAAGCTGTTCGCGCCTGTCTCTGCATCCCCGGCCACGCCCACACCCGCGCCCGCGTCTGCGTCCCCAGCCACACCTCCAGCCGATGCGGCAACGCCGCCCGTCAAGGCGGGCCCGGCGCAGAGCGCGCCGCCGTGGAAACTCGCGGTAAGACAAATCAGTCTGGCTGACTGGAACGCGCGCTACACCGACCAGGCCTACGCCAGCCCGCTTAGCGTTGACGCCGCCGCATTCCACCTGAGCGCCGCGCTCAGCGGCGAAATCGGCGCCACGCCCGCGATTCAGGTGGCGCCGGTCAATCTGGGCCTGGGGCCGGTGCAGGTGTTTTCCGGCAACGACAAAACGCCTGTCGCGAGACTCGATCAAGCCAGCGTGAGCGACGCCGCCTTCGATGTTGCGTCAAACAAACTGACCATCGGCGCAATCGAAGTTGCCGGCGCCAAGACCTCGGTGGCCTTGGGCAAGAACAAGGAGCTCAACTGGACCCGCATCCTTGCCAAGGCGCCCGGCGTGTCCGCACCCAGTCAGGAAGCGGTTCCCGCCAAGAGCAAGCAGGCGATGGAATTGCAGCTCGGACGGTTCGGCGTAACGGGTATTCAGGTCGCGGTCAGCGACCAGTCCCCACCCACGCCGGTCAATCTTGATATCACCAACGGCCACGTGAGTCTGAAGGATCTGAGCCTGGATCTCGACAAGCCGGTTGCAGTGGAGGCGGGGCTCAGCATCAGGCAGGGCGGCAGTTTCAGCGCCAGCGGCAGAGTGGCGCCGGGCAAGGCAAGCGGCTTGCTGAAACTGAAGCTCACAGCCTTGTCGCTCAAACCGTTCGCGCCCTATGTCAATCAGTTCGCCAGACTCAGGCTCAAAGGCGGCGCGGCCTCAACCTCCGGCAGGCTTAAATTCGCCCAGGGGAAGAAGGGCACGTCGCTCGATTACGCCGGCGGCTTTGCCGTGAACGATCTGGCAATCAACGAGGAGGACACCGGGGATGCTTTCCTGGGCTGGGAGAAGCTCGCATCTGACAGCCTCCAGTTCAAGCTCGGCCCCAACAGCGTGCACATGAGCGAACTTGTCGCGATCAAGCCGTTTGCCAAGGTCATCATCTACGAAGACAAGACCCTCAACATCAAGCGCATCCTGCGCAGCTCGACCGTCGAGCCGGCTGCGCCCGCTTCTCCCGAAGCCGAGCAGGCGCCGGCTCAGGAAGAAGCGGTGGAGCCGGTCAAGCCCAAGCCGGAAGAAGCTGCGCCGACCACCGAGGAGGCGGCCAAGCCAGCGGCATTTCCTGTCGCCATCGAAAGGCTGCGCATCGAGGACGCCGATGGGGAATTTGCCGACCTGTCGCTGCCGACCAAGTTTGGCACCCGCATGCATTCCTTGACCGGCGTCATCACCGGGGTTTCGACTGATCCGGCCACGATTGCGCAGGTGGAACTTGACGGCAAGGTGGACGAATACGGCTCGGCCCGCATACGCGGCTCCGTCCAGCCGTTCAGGGCGACGGAATTCACCGACCTGCTACTCAGCTTTCACAACCTGGAAATGGCCAATCTCACGCCTTATTCGGGCAAGTTCGCCGGGCGCAAGATCGATTCGGGCCGGCTCTCGGTCGATCTCGAATACAAGATCAAGCATCGCCAGTTGGCGGGGACGAACAAGTTCGTCATCAATACGCTCAAGCTGGGCGAGCGCGTGGACAGCAAGGATGCCATGCACTTGCCGCTCGATCTGGCGATCGCCTTGCTGGAGGACAGCAATGGTGTGATCGATCTGGATCTACCCATCTCCGGCAGCCTGGACGACCCCAAGTTCAGTTATGGCAGGATCATCTGGAAGGCCATCGTCAATGTGTTGACCAAGCTGGTCACCGCGCCTTTCCGTGCCCTGGGCAAGCTGCTCGGCATCAGTTCGGAGAAGCTCGAAGCGATCGATTTCGATTTCGGTTCCGCCAAGCTGTTGCCGCCGGAACTTGAAAAGCTCAAGAACCTCGGCGAGGCCCTGGCCAAGCGGCCCGCACTTGCCGTAACCGTGCAGCCCGCCTATGAAATAAAGGGCGACACGCGCGCGATCCAGCAATTGTGGATACGCCGTGATGTGGCCAATCAGATGGGACTCAAGATCGAGCCCGACAAGGAACCGGGGCCCGTCGACACCACTAATCCCAAGGCGCAGAAAGCGCTGGAAACGCTGTACGACGCGCGCTTCGAGAAGCAGGGCGGCCTTAAGGCGCTGAAGGCAGCATACGAGAAGCCCAAGCCGGACGCGAAACCGATCCACGCCGAAATGCTTGAACGCCTGACCCTGCAGATTCCAGTGACGGAGGGCGAATTGCAGCGTCTGGCAGGGCAGCGCGGCGAGGCGGTGAAGCGGCAACTGGTGGACGTCGGGAAGGTCGATGCGGCCAGGGTAAGCATTGGGGCGCCGGTTAAACAGAACGATGGCGGCAAGCTCGTCGTCAGCAAGATGAGCCTGGGGGTGAGCAAGGCTCCGGCGCCGCCGCCCGTGCCAGCCGGTCCCACGTCGACTGCGCCAGCCGGTCCCACGCCGACTGCGCCCGCCCCCGTCCCCGCAGGTGCGGCGCCTTGAAAATCAGGGTGAGGGAAAACGGGCGAGAACTTTTGCGATTCCAGTCTTGCTGAGGCCAACATGAATCAGTCTGCACAAACGCCCGCCAGCCCCGCTCCATCGGACGGATACGTCACCCTCACCCATGTGATCTATGCGCTGCACAGCCTCACCGTGCTGACCGGCCTGCTGACCCCGGTGTTCATCGTCACTGCCTTTGTTACCGGCTGGCCTTCCATCCTGGCCGTCATCCTCAATTACCTGAAGCGCGGCCGGGTCAAGGGCAGCTTTCTTGAATCCCATTTCCGCTGGCAAATCCGCACCTTCTGGTTCGCCCTGCTGTGGATCGTGGTGGCCATGATGTTGGTGCTGAGTCTTTTCGGCCTTCCCCTGGCCTGGGTGGTGGTTGCCATTTCCGGGCTGTGGGTCCTGTACCGGGTGGCGCGGGGCTGGCTGCGCTTGCTCGACAGAGAACCCATGCCGGTTTGATCTACCTTAATCCAGTTCCCTCTCGCCCTTCGAAGGGGCGAGGCGGTGATGAAGGAGTGGAAGTCATATTGGCGTCATCATCCGTTCGTATTTGCGCAAACTTTGCTGAACCATGAAGTTCGCATTCGAACAAAGTCACGAGCCCCTGGCGCCCATGCCGGTCTTTCTGCGGCGACTGGTTCAGTCTGCCGGACTTGCCGCCGCGCTGATCGGCGTCAGCCTGGCGATTGGAGTGATGGGTTATCGCTGGGTTGCAGGGTTTGCCTGGATTGATGCGCTGCTCAATGCCTCCATGATTCTGGGCGGCATGGGCCCGGTCAACGCGCTTGAAAGTAACGCGGCTAAAGTGTTCGCGTCGCTCTATGCGCTATACAGCGGGCTGGTGCTGATCGCCTTGATGGGCATACTGCTGACTCCGATTATGCACCGCATGCTGCACCATTTTCATCTGAGCGCCAGTCCCGACACGCCTCGCTCCAGCCCTACCCGAACAGGCCGTCGCTGAGTCATCGGGACCTTAGGTAAACCGTCCGTCATGTCATTCCGCTTCGTCCGCATTGCCGTGCTGCTGGGCATACTGGTGTTTTCCCTGGGCTTCACCTTGGGCGAATCCTATCTGGTTCGCAGTTGGGTCTCGCCCCTGCAGGTGTCCATCTATCCCATCAATGGCGACGGCAGCGAGGCATCGGCGCAATATATTCGTCGCCTCAAGAATGAAGACTTTGCCGATATCAACACCTTTCTGCAGGAGCAGGCGCGCCGCTATGGCGTCAAGCTAAACCCGGCGTTGACTCTGGCGCTGGAACTGCCGCTGGATGACAT
>JBAWGM010000364.1:0-1822 GCA_049592895.1 Thiobacillaceae bacterium
GGATAGCCGACTTCCTGCCGATCACGGCGGACGAGAACACCTGCCTGTCCTGCCACGACAAGCCCAAGCTGATGGGCAAGAAGCTCAAGGGACTGGCCACCCCCATGCCGGAATCGCACTACACGAAAGCGGACGGCAAGTGGCAGCTCAACAACAACCGCTATGTCTGCACTCAGTGCCACGCAGCTCAGGCGAACGTGAAAGACCTGGTCGGCAATACGTTTCGGACGCGGTAAAACGGGTGGTGCAGGAGCGCCGCTATTGATCTAGCAGCACTTGGCCCGGAGATCGGCGACGGGCCAAGCCTTTCGTTGAACGTTCGTTCGCCGGTATGGCCGGGCGCGATCAGTGTATGAGCGCCAGCACCAGGCTCGCGATAGCGATGATGCCGAACGCACCCGTTGCCCCTGTCAGCCACATCACGCGAATGCGGCTGGTTTCCACGCGCTCGATGAGCCGGGTGTTCTGCTCGGCAAGTGTCTTGATCAACTCGGACGACGCAAGCATTTGACTGTGCAGGTCCGCAATCGCGCCCTCCATTTCCGCGACGCGCGCCTGCAGCAGTGCCATGGCTTGAAATTCCTGGGCATGCGGCGCTTCCACACTCCCGGTTGGCAACTCCTCAAACGGCCCATTCTTGCTGACGGTGCTCCAGAGTTTCCTCGCCCCATCGGCGACTTTGGGCGCATTCCTGATCACATCGGTCCAGGGGAGACCTTGCAGTACGGCAAGCCAGGGAATAGGCATGGAAGATTCCTTTCGTGGAAGTGCGTTTGCCTAGCGCAGATCCAACCGGCCTGCGCAGCCCCTCACGCAGCCCCGGTTGAGCGGATGGGAGGAGCGCCTCCCGCTTAAAACGCCATCGAAGCGCCAGGATTGAGCGTCCACTTGATCAATCTGAACGAGAAGGCAAGTCATGAAAGATATTATGGCCGTTGGCATGGATCTGGCAAAGACGGTTGGAACCTCACAGGCGGATGGCCGGAGGCGGGCGAAGGCCGCCAGAGCAGGTGTGACCATGAGGCAGAGGTTAAGCTGCGTTGTCGCTACCGCGCGCAATTCGAGGTGCGCGATCACTTCCGTCATGACTGAAGCTAAGCCAAAGCCGTCACAGGCATTTTGAAAGCTCTGGGGCTTACGAAGGTCCGCTTTCCTTGGTCACAATGGCAGGGACCGCCTCTAAGCGGACTAATTGGCCCTCGTCCTGATCCGGCAGAAATTCGGCCTTAAGCGGCGTTCGAAGTAGTGTCGCCAAATTGTAGGGAGGGTTGCTTTGTGGGAGGTGAGCATCTAACAAGGCCCGGCCATACGGACGTTCATCTGTCAGAAGATCTGGCCACTAATCTATGCCTCGGCGTGGACTGGATCTGAAAATCAGCCCCCATAAGAATCACCGCAGGCCCCGTTTACTTGCAGCGTTTGCGGTAGCGCTTGGTGTAAGCTGAGGATATCGTGAGTGTTGACACTGTACGTGGGCGGAAGCGCGGCTGAACGGTCGGGTTACACGGCAGCAGACTGCTTTGGGGCGTGTGAGCGTGGGGCAGAGGTGAGGCAGAGCCTGTCTTCCCACATCTTGAATAGTGAAGAACACGAGCGGTTGCCGAAAACGGCTGGCAACGAACTCCAAAGCCGTATTCAGACTATATGCTTGCTACCGGTCGACGCCACCCGCTTGCTCCCTGACAACACAACATAGTTGAAATAATCCACGTGGGTCGAGAAGTGCGCCCCTAGCTCTGCCATCCGTATCCGGTTCGCGCGACGGCGCATGACTCTACCCGCAATGCGCAGGCTGTTTGCCCAGCCCTCGTCTTTCAGAAAC
>JBAWGM010000365.1:0-4175 GCA_049592895.1 Thiobacillaceae bacterium
CGCCGTGGCGGTCGCGGAACAGCCCCTCACCCTGGCCCTCTCCCTGAGGAAGAGGGGATTTGGTGTTGCCCTCTCCCCGCGAGCGGGGCGAGGGAGTAGAGCCTCGTTTGTTGCGGGTGAGGAACCATAGGCACACCGGGATCTGCGTGGAGTAGAAGAGCTGGCCGGGCAGCGCGACCATGCAGTCCACCAGATCGGCCTCGATGATGGCCTTGCGGATTTCGCCCTCGCCGGACTGGTTCGACGACATGGAGCCGTTGGCGAGCACGAAGCCGGCGAGGCCGGTGGGGGCAAGGTGGTGGATGAAGTGCTGCACCCAGGCGAAGTTGGCGTTGCCGGCGGGAGGCACACCGTAGACCCAGCGCTTGTCGTCCTTGAGTAGCGCGCCGCGCCAGTCGCTGTCGTTGAAGGGCGGATTGGCCAGCACGTAGTCGGCCTTGAGGTCGGGGTGCTTGTCGTTGTGGAAGGTGTCGCCGTGCGCGATCTGCGCATCGATGCCGCGGATAGCGAGGTTCATCTTGGCGAGGCGCCAAGTGGTGTAGTTGGACTCCTGGCCGTAGATGGAGATGTCGCCGAGCTTGCCGGCATGCGCCTCGATGAACTTCTCGCTGCTGACGAACATGCCGCCCGAGCCGCAGCAGGGGTCGTACACGCGGCCCTTGTAGGGCGCGAGCATTTCCACCAGCACGCGCACCACGCGCGAGGGCGTGTAGAACTGGCCGCCGCTCTTGCCCTCGGCGCTCGCGAAGCGCGCGAGGAAGTATTCGTAGACACGGCCGAGGGTGTCTTTGGCGCGGTCTACCCCACCCTCACCCCTGCCCTCTCCCTGAGGGAGAGGGGGAGAAGACGAGGCCCCTCTACCGGAGGGCGAGGGGTGAAAGGAAATGTCGCTTACCAGGTTGATGATCTGGCCGAGGCGCTGCTTGTCGAGGCCGGCGCGGCCGAAGTCCTTGGGCAGCACGCCTTTGAGCGAGGGGTTGTCGCGTTCGATGGCGGTCATGGCATCGTCCACCAAAGTGCCGATGGTGGGCTGCGGAGCACTGGCTTTCAAATGTTGCCAGCGCGCCTCTTTCGGCACCCAGAAGATGCTGACCGCGCGATATTCGTCCGGGTCTTCCGGATCGACGCCCTGCGCTTTCTGGGATTCAAGCTCCGCGTGCTTGGCCTCAAACGCGTCGGAGATGTATTTGAGGAAGATAAGACCGAGTACGACGTGCTTGTACTCGGCGGCATCCATGTTGTTGCGCAGCGCATCGGCCATCTGCCACAACTGGGCCTCGTAGCCGAGGTTGGCGGTGGTGCCGTTGTTTGTTTTGTTTGGCTTTGCCATCGTGGTGTCTTGTCTCTTGATGATTCTTGCGGGTTCCTGGTCAGGGATTGCGGCTACGGGTGCAGCCTTCTAAACGTCTCCCCTCTTGGTGTCGTCATACTAACCGAGCGACCTCAAACACCGCACCCATCCCCTGCCCGTTCCCGTTGTATTCCAGAAAGGCAGCGTGCAGGCGGCTCTTCAACCGGCTTGTCTTGAAAGCGTTCAGGCAATCGAGGCGTGCGTTTGAGCACATGAACGCGCAACGAAACGTGCAAATTTTTGGGCCGTCCGCTTCGGCGTAGCAGGGCGGCTTTCTCCTGGTTAAACAAGTAGGAACCCCTTGCCGCCGGGTAACCCGCGGCCGGGGTCGCTCATCATCCTGCGCGTTCCGCCGCCTCCACCATCAAGCGCTTCATCTCCGCTACCGCCTGATGCCACCCGACAAACAAGGCCTGCGCCACAATCGCATGGCCGATATTGAGTTCGTGGATGCCCTGGATCGAGGCGATGTGGTGAACGTTGTGGTAAGTCAGACCATGGCCGGCATTCATCGTCAGGCCCAGACTGCGTCCGTAGGCCACAGCCTTGCGGATGCGCTCCAGTTCACGAACCGATTTCTCCCCGGTGACATTGGCAAAATGCCCGGTATGGATCTCCACGATCGGGGCGCCGGCCTGGACAGCGGCGTCAAGCTGGGCAAAATCCGCATCGATGAAAAGTGAGACACGTACCCCGGCATTGTCCAGCCGGGTACAGGCATCCTTGATCCTGGACAGTTGCCCGGCCGCGTCCAGGCCGCCTTCGGTAGTCAGCTCCTCGCGCTTTTCCGGCACTAGGCAGACATCCTGCGGCCGGACCTGTTGGGCAATGCCCAGCATTTCCTCGGTGACGGCCATTTCCAGGTTCATTTTGGTCTTCAGGAGTTGCCGCAGGATGTGCACGTCGGCATCCTGAATGTGGCGCCGATCTTCGCGCAAGTGCAGGGTGATGGAATCCGCTCCGGCGGTTTCCGCCGCCAGCGCCGCTTCCACCAGACTGGGATAAGGTGTTTTTCTCGCCTCCCGCAAAGTGGCGATGTGGTCGATGTTGACGCCCAGATAGATGCTCATTGTGTGCCGCTCTGATTGAGTTCTACCAACAACTGGCGAGTATAAAGGGGCTTGCCCCCCAGATGGTGGGCGATGAGATAGCGCATCAGTTGCTTGGCTTCGTGCAGGGTCAATTCGGAGCTGAAGCGGTCGCCGCCCAGGTCCAGCAGGGTCTGCCCCGATACCGGAACCCCAGGGCGGTCCTCGCTGTACGGGTAGGGTCCCCGCTCGGCCTGAAATACGTAGCGTCTTTCCGCGTGGACTTCGCCGTGCGCCTCGGCCTCGTGGCTGAAGGTGGCGGCGTAGCCGATCTCCGCCAGCAATCGGGCCTCGAAGCGCCGCAGAATGACTTCCAGGGCGGCCGTTCCCTCCCCCAGTTGGCGCAACGCCTCCTGGTAGTGGGCAAACAGAGCCTCGTGCGCATCGTCGCGCGCCAGCAGCTTCAGCAGCAACTCATTCAGATAGAACCCGCACATCAAGGCCGCCCCCTGCGGCGGAACCAGGCCGCCCTGCCATTCCACCTCACGCAGGGTGCGCAGTTCGTGCTTGCCGAACCAGGACAGCGACAGGGCGGTAAACGGCTGAATCAGGCCCCGGTTGACCGAGCGCGCGCGGCGCGCGCCACGCGCAACCAGCGCAATCCGGCCATGGTGCAGGGTGAAAGCCTCGGCCACCAGGCTGGTTTCCTTGAACGGCCAGGTGTGCAGGATGAAGCCGGGTTCGTTGTCGATGCGGGCTTCGGTCATTCAATGCCAAGGGACTTGAGCACCCGGACGTCATCGCTCCAGCCGCCTCTAACCTTGACCCAGACTTCCAGATAAACCCGTGCATCGAACAGCGTTTCCATGTCCTGCCTGGCCTGGGTTGAAATCCGCTTGAGCTTTTCCCCGCCCTTGCCGATCACGATAGCCTTCTGGCTGTCGCGGTCGACCAGGATGGTGGCAAAGATGCGCCGCAGCCGGCCTTCTTCCTCGAACTTGTCGAGGGTCACCGCCGTGGCATAGGGGATTTCCTCGCCGCACAGACGAAACAGTTTTTCCCGGATCAGTTCGGCAGCCAGAACCCGTTCAGTCTGGTCGGTGTAATCGTCCTCGCCAAACAGCGGCCGGCCTTCTGGAAGGTGGCCGGCCAGCGACTTGAGCAGTTCCTCGATCCCGTTGCCCTGCTTGGCGGATAGCGGAACAATTTCGGCAAAGTCAAATGCGGCGCTGGCAGACTTGAGAAACTCCAGCATGGCGGCCCGGTCCTTCAACAGATCGGCCTTGTTGACCGCCAGAAGCACGGGACGATCCCTGGGCAGCAAGTCCAGTACCTGTTTGTCGGCGTGGCCCAGGCGGCCCGCCTCAACGACCATCAGCACGGCATCGGTGTCTGCCAGCGCGTGTCTGACGCTGCGGTTCATGGCGTTGTTCATTGCGCCGCCATGGCGGGTCTGGAAACCGGGGGTATCGACAAACACGAATTGCGCATCAGGCTCGGTCCGCATCCCCATCACCCGATGGCGCGTGGTCTGAGCTTTGCGCGAGGTAATGCTGATTTTCTGTCCGATGATCCGGTTGAGCAGCGTGGACTTCCCCACATTGGGCCGCCCCACAATGGCCACCAAACCGGCTCGAAAGCCGGCAGTCACTTGTTCTCCACCTGGGCAAGCGCCAGACGCGCCGCCTCCTGCTCTGCTGCCCGGCGGCTCTTGCCGCGCCCTTCGGTGGACAGCTTAAGCGCCGGTATGGCGCAGGCCACGACGAATTCCTGGTCATGGGCCTCGCCCGTGGTGC
>JBAWGM010000366.1:0-10493 GCA_049592895.1 Thiobacillaceae bacterium
ATCCCGAACCGCTGCACGCCAAACGGCCCCTGCCCTCCGCCTTCGGCATCGCCCTGGCCCTGATGCCGGAGCGAAGCGCCGAGTCGCTGGCCCGGATTCAGGTCAGCCTGAGCGATGCCGTGCCCGATGCGCTGGCCGAGCCTGAACTCGAAACCATACGCCGCGTCATCCCCTCGGCGCGCGGGCTGCCGTTGTTGCAAGCCGTGGCGCAGGGGGCGGGCGGGCGGGTCATTCTGGATTATCTGGCGCCGCTGCGCCTGGCCGTGGTGATCGAGCCATGCCGCTAGACCACGCCTGGCTGCTCGCCCATCTGCCGCACCAGGGCGGCATGTGTCTGCTAGATGCCGTCTCGGATTGGGATGCCCGGCGCATCCGCTGCACGGCGAGCAGCCACCGCCTCGTCGACAATCCCCTGCGCGCGCACGATCGCCTGGGCGCGGCCTGCGGAATCGAGTACGCGGCGCAGGCCATGGCCGCCCATGGCGCGCTATCTGCGGCAGCCAGCAGCGCACCGCGGGTCGGCTACCTGGCCAGCGTGCGCGGTGTCGACCTGCATGTCGCGCGGCTGGACGACATCGCCGCCGACCTCAACATCGAGGCGGAGCGTCTGTCCGGCGACGACAACACCATTCTTTACGGCTTCCGCGTCAGCGCCGCCGGACGCGAATTGCTCAGCGGCCGCGCCACAGTGGTATTGGATGCGGCGTTGCGGGACGCCGACAAACTGGGGAGACCGATATGAAACGCGCTCTGGTCACCGGCGGCAGCGGCGGCATCGGTTCGGCAATCTGCCGCCGCCTCGCCTCCGACGGTTGTTACGTTTACATCCACGCCAATCGCAACCTGGTCAAAGCCCAGGCGCTGGCCGAGGCGATACGCAGCGCAGGCGGCCAGGCCGAGGCCATCGCCTTCGACGTCACAGACGCCGAGGCCAGCCGCGCGGCGCTGGAGGCACTGGTCACCGACACCCCGATCCAGGTGCTGGTGAACAACGCCGGCATCCACGACGATGCCATCTTCCCCGGCATGAGTGCGGCGCAGTGGCACGGCGTGCTGGACGTGTCGCTCTCCGGCTTCTTCAACGTCACCCAGCCGCTGACGATGCCGATGCTGCGCAGCCGTTGGGGGCGCATCATCAACATCACCTCCGTCGCCGGCCTCACCGGCAACCGCGGCCAGGTCAACTACGCGGCCGCCAAGGGTGCATTGCATGCCGCGACCAAGTCGCTGTCACTGGAACTGGCCAGCCGCGGGGTGACGGTCAACGCCGTGGCGCCGGGCATTATTCAGACCGACATGATCGACGGCGTCTTCGACGCCAAGGCCATCGCGGACATGGTGCCGATGAAGCGCGCCGGGCGCTCGGAAGAGGTGGCGTCCCTGGTCTGCTTCCTCGCCTCGGAACAGGCGAGCTACATTACCGGCCAGGTGATTTCCGTTAACGGCGGCATGATTTGACCCACTCCCCCCTTCGCCGTCCACCAGACCGATGGCCTGCCGTTCTTTACCCTGCTGCTGATTGCTTTGATCACCCCGGGCAAATTCGGCACCGGCGTCATCGCCGCGCGCTGGGCAGAGATTCGGCCCGGTGATTACGACGCCGGGGTTGCCGAGGACGGAGGTGGGATGGCGGGGCGGTACTGAGGCTCGTCCACCCTACACTCGCTTCGTCATTGCAAGCGCAGGACGGATGAATGCCGATAGCCGCGTGCGGCTCAGCCAGGCTTGACCGCCTGATATTCAGCCAGGATCGACAGCGCGCGGGATTCGATGTGTCGTTTCACGCCAGAGAAACCCGAGTGCTCCAGCGTAGCGATCACCCCGCTCGGCGGCACGCAGGCTTCAATGGTGTCCCAGTAGTAGCGCCACAGTTTGGCCGACTCGGCGCTGCTGCCAATCAGGCGGGCCAGCAGCGGCACCACGCCGCGCATGTACGCCTTGAGTAGCGCCTGGCTCCAGGCACGTTCCGGTTTGGTGATCTCGAGCAGGCACAGGCGGCCGCCGGCCTTGAGGACGCGGTGGAATTCGCTGAAGGCGGCTGACAGGTCGCTGATATGGCGCAGCGCATAACCCATGCTGAGGAAGTCGAAGCTGGCATCGGGGAACGGAATCGCTTCCGCCCGCCCCTCGATGAGTTGGACACCCGGCAGGTGAGCGCTGGCCATCATGCCGACGCTGGGGTCGACGCCCACCACCAGGGCGGGATCGCCCACCAGTGTCACGGCTTCGCGCGCCACCAGACCGGTGCCGACGCCGATGTCGACGATGCGCATGCCGGGTTTCAGCCCCGCCCGCTGCAGCGCCTGGTTGCGGTACCAAGGGCCGCTGCCGAGGGCCAGCAGGCGGTCGATGCGGTCGTAGTCGGAGGCGGTGCTGTCGAACAGCTTGCCGACGAAACCGCGCCGCTCCTGTTCGCTGGCGTAGTAAGCGGTGAGGGGCAGATGCGGGGCATGCACCCCTTCAGCGGACGAATCGGGGGTATTTTTCATGGGGGGCTTGACCGGTGAGTGTTCAAGCGCCGTAGCAGTAGAAGCGGCAGGCGCAGCAGGAAACCCAGCATCAGCCGAAGATGCATCCAGGTGAGCAGGGTGTTGTCGCGCAGGTAGTGGAAGTGGGAAACGCCTCCCTCGTCGGCGCGCAGGTATTTCACCGGCGCGGGCAGGTTGATCGGGCGCACGCCACGCCAGCACAGGCGCACCACGGCCTCGGGGTCGAAGTCGAAGCGGCGCATCCAGCGTTGGCCGCGCATCACTTCGCGCAGTGGTTCGATGGGGTAGACGCGAAAGCCGTAGAGCGAATCGCCGATGCCCGCCCACAGAGTCTCCAGGTTGGCCCAGCCGTTCGAAATCTTGCGGCCCCGGACCCGCAGGGTCGGCGCGCTGGCACCGAACACCGGCATGCCCAATATCATGACATCGTGCCCCATCGCCCCAGGTACCTGCTGCGAGGCCGCCATGAAGGCCGGGATGAGATCGGCCGGGTGCTGGCCGTCGGAGTCCATCGTCAGGGCGTGGGTGTAGCCCTGCTGGGAGGCCAGATCCAGGCCGTGCAGCACGGCCGCGCCCTTGCCACCGTTTTCGGGCCGCACCAGCACCTTCAGGTCCAGGTCATTCGCCGCCATATCCTGCAGGCCTTCGGCGGTGCCGTCGGTGCTGCCGTCCACCACCACCCACACCGGCGCCCACTGGGCGCGTGCGGCACGCACCGTGTCGTAGACCTGAGGCCCAGGGTTATAGGTGGGGATCAGCACCAGGTGACTTGCGGAAACATTCATATCAAGTGCCATCAGGTCAGCCGGGGCGCGCCCGATTCCGCGGCCTGCGGCGAGTCGGGCGGCAGGAAATGGGGGGCATCGCGCAGTTCATCAATGAAGTAGCGCTCCAGCTCCTCGGTAAAGGTCCCGGCCTTTTCCGGCGGCTCGAAGCGGCGGCCGAGCCGAATGCGGTAGGTGATCGGCATCGTCGGCCGACGGAACAGCGGCCAGCCCTTGCCGAGGTAGGCCGAGGCGGTTTCGATGAACACGGTCTGGATCGGCGCACGGGCCCGACTGGCGATGAGCGCGGCGGTGCCCTTGCAGACGTTGACCGGCCAGCGGGTGGTACGGGTGCCTTCGGGGAAGATCAACAGGTGGTTGCCGTTTTTCAGCTCGGCCACGGCCTGCTTGATCATGCTCAACCGCGCGTCGTTGCGGATGTAGCCCGCGAGGCGGGCGCCTGCACCGAGGAAAACGTTGTCGACGATATCGACCTTCATGATGCAGGTCATGTTGGGCAGGCGCGAGATGACCATCACGGCGTCGAGCAGGCAGGGGTGATTGGGGGCGATGACCAGCGGGCCTTCGGCGCGCAGGGCGTCGAGCGCGCTGATGTCAAAGCGGCAGGCCCCGATGAGGGAAAGCGCGCCGAGGTAGATGCGAAAGCCGGTGGTGATGGCCCAACGCCCGAGCGGATCGGCCCAGCGTTTCGGCAGGACATAGTAGAGGGGAACGGCGAGCAGCGACCAGGTGAGAGAAAGTGCGCCGAGCAACCCCAGGCCGAACCTCAGCGCACAGATTTCGTAAAGTCGGTGCAGCCAGCGCCGCGGCAGGGCGGACAGCGAAGTCCGGCCTGCACTCACTCGGCCGCCTCGACGCGGGTGGACGACTCCCCGAGCACCCAGGCGATGGCGACGCCAGCGGCGAAGTAATCGTCGCGCTTGACTAGCGGGCTATCGACGAAGACGGCGCCTTTGAGGCTGTCCCAGCGCGCAAAGGCACCCAGCCAATATTTCGGATAGCGCTTCGACAGCGACATCAGAAACTGGCTGCCGGCGTAGCCGCCCTTGGCATCGAAGGCCGGGCGGTCGGCGGTGGCATATTGCGGCGCCACCGAATAGAAATAGTCATGGTTGCGTTGCGAGCCGTACATGGGCCCGGCGAGCAGCCCCAGATTCCAGCCGGTCATTCCGCCGACATCGCTGATGTCGAGGTTGAGGCGCGGCGAGAACACCCAGCCGATGTCGTCCATCCCGCCCTTCACGGTGACCGCGGTGCGGACGGGCAGGCGCAGGTCGAGCTTGTAGCGCCGGTCGTCGGTACGCCACAGGTTGAGGTCGAGCGAGGGACCGATTTCCACCGTTGGCTGCAGATCGGGCATGCCTTGGCGGGCCCGGTTTTCGTCGCTATTCACCGGCAGCGAGGCGCCGACGCTGAGATTGAGTTCGACCCGGTCACTGTTGAAGAAGGTGCCGCGAATGCCGTTCCGGTCCGCCTTCAGGAACGTACCGCGATAGACGAAGTAGGGGAAGGGCACGGCGTAGAGGCTGGATTCGTCCGACCCGCGGTAATCCGGGAAGGACAGGGCACTTATGCCGATGCCCAGTTCCCACAGGGGCTTGTCAGCGGCCGAGGCGTGGCCGGCGGCCATCGCAGCGACGAGTAAGGTGGCGAGCGGAATCAGGCGACGGTGGAGAGACATGGTTTGTTCCCTGCTGAAATGCCCACTTGGCCGGCGCTGAAGGCATGGCCGCCGGAGGCCTCGATTTCGACCAGCAGGTCGGCGCGGCACGCATCGGCCTGCAGGAAGACCGCCGACATCGGGCCGCCGATGAATTGCACCATTTCACGGCGTACCGTGATCATGTCTTCAGGATCTCGGACATAGACCTTGTAGGCAAGCCTGTCGAGGCGGAAGTCGGCGCTGGGCGCCTGACGGTTGGCCTCGGCGACGACGGCGGCGATGTTTTGCAGACATTCCCGCGTCTGCGCTACCACATCGCCTTCGTGCAGGGTCTGATGACCGACGATGCTGGCGGTGCCGGAGATGAACAGCATGTCGCGCCCATCCAGGTTGGTGAGCCCCGCGCGCGCGAAGGTGGGGCTGCGCGGGCCGTACTGGCTGGGGTAATGGTAGGCGCTGACCTGGCGCGGGTTTTCGACGCTGATCACGTTCGCCCGCGCCGCCAGGAAGGCAATGTGGAGGGCACCGCCAGCGGATCCCAGGGCGCAGGCGGCGGGCACATCGCCGATCACCGAGCGGCCATGGGCCAGGAAGGCATCCTGGCGGCCGATATTGAACTGGCGATAGCGCTCCATGCCGTGGCTTTCCCGGTTGATCGCGGGGAAATAGTTCCAGAAGCGCAGAACGGCGTGATAGCCGCGGGCCACGAGAAAGTCGAAGATGGTTTGGTAGGCGGCTTCCGTCACGGCCCGCAGGGGCGAACGCGCATCATGGCTTGCGTCCCCGGCGGCTTCGTCCAGGCTCACGCAGCCGAACAGCAGCGTTTCGCCCTGACGGTAGCGGATGGAGCCATGCTGGCCGGATTCCAGTGGTTCCGCGCCATGCCAGACCTCACAGATTGCCTCTTCCCCGGGCGGCAGGGCCATGTCCACGGCCAGGAGCGGCAGCCCTGCCGTACCGGGAGGGACACCATCGAGCGGGAGGGCGGGATGGGAAAAGCAGGCGCCGCCAAGCACGCTGTCCTGTCCGGCCAGACAGGAAAGCCGGGACACGGGCAGGACCTCCAGCCGCAGAATCGCTTCCGCAGGCATCATCCGCAGGCGACCTCTTCCGCTTCTTCCAGGGGGCGGATATTCGTCTTGCGCCGCTTCCAGGCCATGATCGTGCGCTTCAGGTTGGCCAGCGAGGTGAGGTAATAGATCGCCTTGAATGCCAACAGCGAAGGCCAGATGGGCGTCTTGCCGAAGATGTCGCCGGCCAGCACCGACAACAGCGCCTCCCTGACCCGGAAGTAGTTGCGCGGCGACATGAACAGGTTGCGCATGGTTGGATTGGTGACTCGGTAGATGAACCAGGAGAATTCCTTCGGCCCATGCTTCATCGTCTGGTCGAAATGCCTGAGTGCCAGCGCCGCCTTGTCCGGCTGGCGCAGACAGGTGTCGGCCGCTTCGGCACCGGTGAAGGCGCTGTTCATGGCCAGCAAGACACCGGACGAGAAGACCGGATCGATGAAGGCATAGGCGTCGCCCAGGAGCAGGTAGTTGGTGCCGTGGCTGCGGTCGCAGGCATAGGAAAAGTTACCGGTGGCTTCCACGTCCGAGACGAGTTTGGCGTCCTTCAGGCGCGCCGCCAGGGCGGGACACAGGGCGATGAGGTCGAGGAAAAAGTCGCGCACCGGTGTCTTGCGGGTTTTCAGGAAGGCCGGCCAGATCACGGCGCCGACGCTGGTGGCGCCGTCGGCGAGGGGGATGAACCAGAACCAGCCATGCTCGAACCAGAAGAGGCTGATGTGGCCTTCCTGCTTGCCCGCATTGCGCTGGGCGCCCGAGAAATGTCCGTAGAGCGCGGCGCTGTTGTGTCTGGGGTTGCGCTGCTTGGCCTTGAAGCGGTTGCCGAGGAAGGTGTCGCGGCCGGAGGCATCGATGAGGAAGCGGCATTGCCAGGTCTCGCTGCGACCGTCGTCATGTTCCGCCCGGACGATGACCCCCTCATCGTTCGGCAGGAATTCCACGTCGCGCACGCGGCAGCCTTCGATGACATTGGCGCCTTTATGCGCGGCATTGCGGATCAGGATCTCGTCGAACTCGGAACGGCGCACCTGGTAGGCGAGCGGCATGGACTTGTCCCAGGCGTCGGCGAATTCGAAAGTCTGGCGGTGTTCGTGCCAGGGGGAGATGAATTCCGCCCCCCACTTCTCCATGCCGATGGCCTCCACCTCGGCGCCGACACCCAGCTTCTCGAACAGCGGCAGGTTGGCGGGCAGCAGGGATTCACCGATGTGGAAGCGGGGGTGATGCTCCTTCTCCAGCAGGGTGACCCGGTGACCCTTTTCCGCCAGCAGGGTGGCGGCACTAGAGCCGGCTGGGCCGCCACCAATCACCAGGACATCACAGCGGTGCTCGGCAGGGCTGGTTGGCATGAAATCGTGCGGCATGAGACTTCCCTCGGATGAGGGCAGCATTGAGAAAGGCCCTGTCCGCATAAACTGAAAAACCAACGAATTTTACCAAAACAACCCTCATTACCGGTAATTCACGCGCACGTCCAGTGTACTGATGGTGAAAGCACGCGTTCGACGTATTGGAAAGCAGCCGCACGGTGTGAATTCCTGATCAGTGACTGCTCAAGACCGCGTAGCGGACCAAGTTGACTCAGAACCCCGCCGGCCGCAATGGCCGAGCACTTGCCTGTTCATGGAACGGCCGGCACGGCAGGTATGCGATGGATACCGGCTGTCGAGGACCAAAAGGGCAGCTTTTAGACAAGCAGCCGACGTAGCGTTGAGAGGTCATCGGTCGCAACCTCGGCCTGACTTGCCGCTGGAGACTTGAGCCGATTACTTCCGCTATGGATTGGTTACCGGACTTATGCCAGGAAATCTCACCGAACGGCAGCCTTTCTGGCTGCCGTATGCGTGAAGTCGGACACGGCCGGGGTCATAACCAAGGAGGTCCGGTCTGTTTCCCAAAGCGGGCGGACAGTCAACGTAGATGCGACCAGTCCGGGTACGCGTCAGTCGGATCGGGCCGGTTGACAGCTTAGGCAAAGGAAACTGAAACTCGGAAAGCCGGGTTCTGCCCGAGTCAGGCTATTCATAAGGCCTATAGGCTAAAACGATTCTCCATTCTCGGCCGTGGAGGCTCACAGACTGCCAGACAATGTTCTTGATAACTTTCTCTTTGGCCCCGGGCGCAAGAAAGATGTAGCTTCCTTTGCCCGTGGGTTCAGAAGCAATCTTTCTACCCAAATCAAGCAAGCTTACATAGTCTGCATACAGGGGATCGCTAAAGAGCATCCTGCCGATCTCCTCCTTGTCCTGATCGAAGATGATCAAGCCATCGGGTTGCATGATCCAGAGTTCAAAGTCGGAGGGTGTAACGCTCTTTTTAAGCAGGGGATCGATCAGCAACTCGGGGCGAATGAATGCACTGATGGAGCCGACGAAGTTTTTCTTGTCATCATACAAAGGGCGAGCCAACTCCACTGCCAGAAAACCCTCGAATGACGAAAAACCGCTACTGAATACCGGATTCCGAGTTTTTAGCATGGCAATTACATGGCCTCGCATGCTGACATCCGCATTCTCCAGATTCTTATAATCACTCGGCTCTATTTGGCGCAGAACCCCCTTGCCGTCGACAAACGAAGCATCGACCACATCTGGATTCTCATTGATGATGGAACCAAGTATTTTTCTGATTCCACCTTCTTTGTCGACGATCGATTTATTCTTTTCAATCAGTTCAGCCAGAGAACCATCGATCTGATTCAATCTCGCTTGCAAATCCTGGGCAAAGCGATCGAGCGATAGATTCAGTAGCGGCGGGGCTTGTACTGCTTTACCCTCGGTTCTGGACAAAAACATCCGCCAATCCATGCCAGGAAGTTTCCGGTAATGCGCGTGCCTGACGCCGCCGAGCACATATTGTACTTCTCCGCTTTCACTTTTCAGTGCTTCAGATACCGCTTCCCGCAAAGATTTGCTTCCCTGCGTTAAGGCATTCATGAAGATGAAATCACCATCCCTGTCCAGCATGGTGTTCCCACCAGAATCCAGGACAAACCACGTATAGTCCGGCGGCAAGGCAAAATCCCGATTCAGTCTCGCATGCAGCTCATCCAGGAAAATTGATGCCCCAAGGGCTCCGACCACCTTGTTATCAACTACGATCGGGACAGCCATGAGGGCGGATTTCTTGTCCGAGGAACGGCTGTAAATCGGAAAGCCTTTTACCTGATTGCCTGCAAGTAACGACTTAAAATATGCTCGTTCGCTCAGATTGAGATTTGTGTAATCCAGTGCCACCGAATAATAGTTTCCATCTGGCAAGACGAAGAAATAGACCCCCGGCAAACTCGCCTCAATCTGCTTCAGATACCGCTTGATCCCGCTCCAGTCAAGACTCTTGGCCTCTGGAGTAGATGCGATCAACTCAAGAGAGGCGAGCGTATTCATAAAAATACTGTTTACATAGTGGGCAGTAATGTTAATCGTCGTTTCAGGACCAGCAATCAGCGGACCGTCTGACGGTTTTGCCGCCCAGACGGAGCTAATCAACATAAAAGTTAGCAGTAAGGATTTAATCGCTTTCATCATGGGATCATTGCGAGTGAAAGCCATCCCATTGTTTGGGTTCTCCATAGTCAAAGCCTCCCGTCGTTTTCGGCGCAAGGCGGCACTCCTTTCCCTTCACCGATAGAGGTGTGCCTACGGCCCCCGCGTAAAACACGACCAGCTTTACCGGAGTGCTTCCAACATTCCGGCCGTTGTGCGAGCGGTTTACCACTTCGGCGAGCGCTTCGCCAGCTTTCAACCGTTTCACGCGTCCATCATCGAGCGTCAGATCGAGTGTGCCTTCGAGCATGTAGGCAAAGTTGGGGACCATGTGGCAGTGCCATCCGGTCTGCGCACCCGGAGCGATTTCCACGTGTACCGCTGTCATCTCGGCTCTCCCTTTTGGATAGATGATCGGTTTACCGTCCCAATTGGTGGTCTCCTTCACGAGTGGAGTAACCCTTACGCCGTTTGAGGCGTCGAGGGCAGTGGCATCGACCCATACGAAAGGCACCAACCACAACATCAAACGATATTGAAATTTCACCTTTTCACCCGAGCTTTCGGTTTGCCAAGTCGGCGTTCCAGGCTGCGCTTCCACGCCTCCCTGTTCGGGAGTCGTTCAGGACGCGTCCTTTGCAATGAGACGCGTCTTTGCAATGAAGGGGCCTGTCGGATCATGGAACAGCGGCAAGGCCGCCTCGCAATGTCTCTCGATCTATCAGACGGCGTCTTCCACCGCATGCATGACAAAGGCGCTCTCCATGGGCCATTGTACATGCCGCTCCCGACAAGGTAGCGGTTGACGGAAGGTGCGTCACCAACTGGACGTAGCTGCTTTTCCAGCGGGGAAGCAACGTGCGCGAAACAGGCCATTGGTAGTGGTGCCAGCCTTCCGGATTGTGGGGCAAGGTCATTGCCGCGTCGATGAGTCCGCGGATGACGGGTTTGCCGTTGAGGTCCGTCAGGTCCAGCCCATTTTTACCTGCCAGCGCCGGATC
>JBAWGM010000367.1:0-1843 GCA_049592895.1 Thiobacillaceae bacterium
CGAAATGATGCGTGTGGTAACGGTCCGCCACCTGCTGGGCAAATGCGGCCTCATTGAAAGCCGGATCGGTAAAGGCGATCGAGCAGGTATTGACCGGTTCTCGGCTTTGGCTGGCCATCATGGCGACCACTGCCGATGAATCCACCCCGCCCGAGAGAAAAGCCCCCAGCGGCACGTCAGCGATCATGCGCAGGCGAATCGAGTCCTTGAGCCGCGCAATGAGCTCGTCTTCGGCCGCCTCCAGGCCGGCCACCTGCACCGGCGCAAAGGGCATATCCCAGTATTGCCTGGGCAGCGGCCGGGTCTGACCGCGGCGGGCCGTCATGACAAAACCCGGCGGAAGTTTGTGCACCCGCTTGAAGATGGTACGCGGCTCGGGGACATAGCCGTAGGCGAAATATTCTTCCACCGCCAGGGGGTCGATCTGCCGCGTCAGGCCGGGATGCCGCATGAGCGACTTGAGTTCGGAACCGAACACCAGTTCGCCTGAATCGAGGAAAGCGTAATAAAGGGGTTTGACCCCGAAGCGGTCCCGGACCAGGAAGAGTTTGCCCTGGTTGCGATCCCAAAGGGCAAATGCGAACATGCCGCGAAAGCGCTGCACGCTGTCTTCGCCCCAGGCTTCCCAGGCATGGACGATGACCTCCGTGTCCGAATGGGTGCGGAAGGTGTGTCCCAGCGCTTGCAGCTCAGGCACCAATTCCTGGAAGTTGTAGATTTCCCCGTTGAACACCACGATCACCGAGCCATCCTCGTTGAACAGAGGCTGCTGGCCGGTAGAGAGGTCGATGATGGACAGGCGCCGGTGACCCAGGGCGACGCCCGGTTCCAGGTGCAGTCCGGCTTCATCCGGGCCACGGTGGGCCTGGCTGTCATTCATGCGGGTCAACAAGCCCCGATCAAAGTTGCGCCGTCCCTCAAGATCAAAAATGCCTGTTATCCCGCACATATGTTCACATTTCCGCTGTCGATCATTAGTTGTTTTCCACCAGCACGCGGTCATACACGGCCTGATACGCCCCGGCCATGGCGTCCAGGCTGTGGGCGGATTCTATCCCGGCGCGGGCCGCCGCGCCCTCCCGCTGTCGACGCACCGGGTCATCCAGATAACTTCGCAAGACCTGTGCCAAATTCAGGGAATTGGCGGGCTCGAACAACACCCCAGTCAGGTCTTCGCAAACCAGTTCCACATTGCCCCCCACGCGCGTGGCAACGACCGGTAGCCCGCAGGCCTGGGCTTCCAGCAAGGTGTTGGAAATACCTTCGTTGAGGGAGGGCAAGACGAAGACATCCAAGGCCTGCAAACAGTCTGCAATGTCATGCCGCTCGCCGGGCAGCCAGGCCAGCGCTGCCAGGTTTGCCTCGTCCAGCAGCTTCTGACACTGTGCACGGGCCGCCCCCTCTCCCACCAGTACCAGCCGCGCCCTTTGCCGCGCCTCATCGGATTCCCGCACCAAATGAATGAAGGCGCGCACCAGGGTCGGGTAGTCCTTCACCGCCGCCATGCGGCCGACCGAACCAAACAGCACGCTGGCGTCATCGGCAAAGCCTGACGGCAGAACTGCCGGCCGGGAACCGCGGCGTGGACGGAATTTGACCGGATCCACGCCATTGTAAATCTGGTTTACTGGGGTGCGCCCAGCGCCGATGCTGCTAACCAGCCAGCCAGCCAGATCCTTGCTGACCGCGATGTACTCGTGCACAAATGGCCGCGCAGCCTTGCGCAGCAAATTGTATTTCCAGTTTCGCCCGTGCAGGTCGAAGGTATCCCGCCCATGCTCGCCATGGACCCGGCCTTTGATCCCGACAGCGACCGCCACGAACTGGCCCTCCAGTGCGGCCA
>JBAWGM010000368.1:0-15043 GCA_049592895.1 Thiobacillaceae bacterium
GCCTTGGCCGGCCTGTGGATCCTGCTCTCGGACCAGGTCGTGTCATGGCTGTTCAGCGATCCGGTCCAAATCATCCTGGCCAGCACAATAAAGGGCTGGTTGTTTGTGGCGGCCACTTCCCTGCTGCTCTATGGATTGATACGGCAACCGCTGGCCCACGGCGTGCCGGCTCGCGTATCGGCAATGGGGACGCAAACGCCGCCCCGGTCCAAGCTGATGCCTCAGATTGTCATGGCCACAGCCGTCGTTGGACTCACTGTGGCCGGCATCGCCTTAAGCTTCAGTCAGTACAAGGCAAAGGAGGTTGTCCGGCTACAGGCCATCTCCGATTATAAGGCCCGGCAGATCTCTGATTGGCTGTCTGAAAGGCTGCGCGACGCGCGCTTCCTTCAAGTCAACATTTCAGACGTTGAACTCTATAGCCGCTCGCAAGATACCGATAACGCAGCCAGCAGGAGCCTGCTGCAAAACCGACTCGGGGAATTTGCCAAACAATTTTCTTTCGATGGCGTGGATCTGCTCGATGAACGGGGCGATCTGCTGTGGGATTCGAATGGCGGCCCGCTGGTGGCGGAACCGGTGGTCATCGCCGCCGCACAGGCACCTGCCATTCAACACCAGGTCGTTTTGCTCGGGCCCTACCTTACCTGGAACGGGCACCTGCGCGTGGACCTCATTACTCCCCTGCCCGATGCAGGCGGCCGCCGCGGTCCCGTCGTCGTCCTCTACGTCGACCCAACAAAACATATCGGAGAACTGCTGAAAACCTGGCCGGTACCCACTTCCAGCGGTGAAACCCTGCTGTTCCGGCGTGCCGGGGACCAGGTGCTGTTCCTGAACCAGTTGCGTCATCAAACGGGCACGGCGATGAAACTGAGCTTGCCCTTGGTGACGCCGAACTTGCTGCCCGCCCAGATACTGCGCGGAAAAGTGAAACCAGGCGATCTGGCGGAGGGAGAGGATTACCGAGGTGTGCCGGCCTTCGGTGTGGCTCGTGCCGTCCCAGGCACCGACTGGTTCCTGATATCCAAGCTGGATCGCTCAGAACTCTACGCCGAGGCCATCACCAGCATGTCTTGGATCGCGCTTGCCGGATTCCTGGCCTGGTTGACGCTAGTCGCCGGCCACTACCTGCTCAGGCAACGCCGGCAACTGTCCGCGAACTTGAGCATGCGTGAAGCGCAGTTGGAGCGGCTGCACGCGCTGCGTCTGCTGACCGCCATTGTGGATACCTCCAGCGACGCCATCTTCGCCAAGGACCTCGAGGGACGCTACGTTCTGTTCAATCCCGCTGCGGCCCGCCTGACCGGCACAACCCAGGAAGAAGTGCTGGGCCGGGACGACACCAGCCTGTTCCCCCCCAACCAGGCCGCTCGCATCATGGCCAGTGACATGCGGGTGATGCAGGAGGACAGGGGCACCACCTTTCAGGAAACCTTGAGCACTCCCAATGGCAAGGCCACTTTTCTTGCCACCACGGGCCCGCTCCATGATGACGAGGGCAAGGTCACCGGCGTGTACGGCATCGCCCGGGACATCACGGAGATCAGCCGGGCCGAGAAAGCCTTGCGCGCCAGCGAAGAGACCTACCGCGCGCTGTTCGACAACATGTTGAACGGCTTCGCCTACTGCCAGATGCTCTACGAGGAGGGTCAACCCAGTGACTTCATCTATATCAAGGTCAACCCTGCGTTCGAAACCCTGACCGGCCTGAAAGACGTCGTCGGCCGCAAGGTCAGCGAGGTCATTCCGGGCATCCGGGAGACCGATCCAGAGCTGATGGAGCGCTATCGCCGGGTCGCCAAGAGCGGCCAGCCGGAACGCTTCGAGCAATTTGTCACAGCCTTGCAGATGTGGTTCTCCATCCTGGTGTACAGTCCGCAGGCCGACCATTTCGTGGCCGTATTCGACGTGATCACGGACCGCAAGCGGGCAGAATTTGAGCTTATTCGGGAGCGCGGCTTCCTCAAAACTTTGCTGCGTACCTTGCCGGACTTGGTCTGGCTGAAGGATTCGGGAGGCGTTTACCTGGCTTGCAATGCCCGCTTCGAGCAAATGTACGGGGCCAAGGAGGCGGACATCATTGGCAAGACAGATTACGACTTCGTGGATCGGGAGCAGGCCGATTCTTTTCGCGTCAAAGATCGCGCTGCCATCGAAGCCGGCAAGCCCTCCATCAACGATGAGTATCTGACCTTCGACGACGACGGCCATCGGGAGTTGGTGGAAACCATCAAGACTCCGATGTTTGATGATCATGGGAATCTCATCGGCGTGCTGGGCATCGGCCGCGATATCACCGCCGCCCGTCAGGCCCAAGAGACGCTGCGCGAGCAGGCCGACATGATGAGTGACATGAGCGCGATGGCCCATATCGGCGCATGGGAATTCGACCCGCAGACCGGGGAGGGTACCTGGACCGAGGAGGTGGCAAGAATCCACGAACTGGACCCGTCTGGGAAATCCGACGTCACTTTCGGCCTAAGCTTCTTCCATGGCCAATGGCGGCAGCAGATCGAAACCGCCGTGCGCGAGGCCAGCGAGCTGGGCCGGCCCTACGATCTGGAGCTGGAGATAGTGACGGCCAAGGGCAATCGCAAATGGGTGCGCACCATCGGCCACCCGCGCGCCCAAGGTGATCGCGCTGTGCAGGTGCGCGGCGCGATCCAGGACATCACCGAACGTAAGGAGGCGGAGCAGGCCGTGCGCGCGAGCGAGGCGCGCCATCGGAGTGTCCTGACCGCCTTGGGCGAGGGGGTGTATGGCATGGACGGGGAGGGCCGCTGTACCTTTGCCAACCAGGCCGCCCTGGCTATGCTGGGCTTTGCCGAAGAGGAAATGCTGGGACAGAATCAACACAAACTCTTTCACCACCACCGACCTGATGGCCAACCCTACCCCAGTGCCGAATGCCCCATCTTCCTGACGGCGCACGATGGCCGGACCCGCCGCCAGATGGAGTGGTTCATCCGCAAGGACGGCACATTCTTCCCGGTGGAAATGGTCGCCACGTCCATGACGGCGGGTGGCGAACAGATCGGCGCTGTGGTGTCTTTCCAGGACATCACTCATCGTCTAGAGGCCGAAGACCAGATCCGCAAGCTCTCCCTGGCCGTGGAACAGAGCCCCGAAAGCATAGTCATCACCAATCTGGATGGAGAGATCGAGTACGTCAACGAGACATTTGTGCGGGCGACTGGCTACAGTCGCGCGGAGGTCATCGGCCAGAACCCGCGCATCTTGCATTCCGGCAAGACACCCAGAGAGACTTATCACGCGATGTGGGGCGCCCTGATTCAGGGACTCCCATGGAAAGGCGAATTCATCAATAAACGCAAGGACGGCGGCGAATACGCGGAGTTCGCCATCATCACCCCGCTTCGCCAACCGGACGGCCGCATCACTCACTATGTCGCGGTCAAAGAGGACATCACCGAGAAGAAGCGCACTGGCGCGGAACTGGACCAGCACCGCCACCACCTGGAAGAGCTGGTGGCACTGCGTACCGCCGAACTGCGGGTGGCCAAGAGCCAGGCGGAATCGGCCAACCAGGCCAAGAGCGCTTTCCTGGCGAATATGAGCCACGAAATCCGCACCCCGATGAACGCCATCCTGGGCCTCATCTACCTGATGACACGCGACGAGATCACGCCGCTACAGAGCGACCGGCTTTCCAAGATCAACAGCTCCGCCCGCCATCTGCTGTCCATCATCAACGACATTCTCGACCTGTCCAAGATCGAGGCCGGCAAACTGCAACTGGAGCAGGGTGATTTCGCCCTGAGCGCCGTGCTGGATCACGTTCGCTCCATCATTCTCGATGCGGCGCAAGCCAAGGGGCTGAGCGTGGAAGTGGATGGTGACGAGGTACCCACCTGGCTATGCGGCGACGCAACCCGGCTGCGCCAGGCCCTGCTGAACTATGCGGGCAATGCGGTCAAGTTCACCGAGCAGGGTTCGATCGTCCTGCGCGCGCACTTGCTGGCGGAAGACGATGCCGGGCTGCTGATTCGTTTCGAGGTGCAGGACACCGGCGTCGGCATCGCCCCGGATGTGGTGCCCAAATTGTTTGCCGCTTTCGAGCAGGCCGATGCTTCCATCACCCGCAGGTTCGGCGGCACCGGCCTGGGCCTGGCGATCACTCGCCATCTGGCGCAAATGATGGGTGGCGAAACCGGAGTGGAGAGCGTACCGGGCCGGGGCAGCACCTTCTGGTTCACGGTGCATTTGGCGCGCGGCCATGGGATCATGCCGGGCGCCGCCGCCCCCGAGATCAACGCCGAGGCCGAACTGCGCCGGCGCAATGCAGGCGCGTCTCTGCTGCTGGTGGAAGACAATGCCATCAACCGCCAGGTGGCCCTGGAACTGTTGCACGCCGTGAACATGGTGGTGGACACCGCCGAGGATGGGTTCGAGGCCGTGGAGAAGGCTGCTTCCGATGCCCCCGACCTGATTCTGATGGACATACAAATGCCGCGCATGGACGGCATGGCAGCCACCCGTGCCATCCGTGCCCTGCCCGGCTGGCAGAGCAAGCCCATCCTGGCGATGACCGCCAACGTCTTCGCCGAAGACCAGCGTGCGTGCCTGGATGCGGGCATGAACGACTTCGTCGCCAAGCCGGTGGACCCGCAGGCCCTCTATGCCACGCTGCTCAAGTGGTTGCCGGCGACCGAGTCGCATGGGCCGCAGGTACCGCCGGCCAAGCCGGCCACCGTGAGCATGGAGTCGGCGGATCCGGCAATCAGAAACATCCTGGCGCATCTCGCCAACGTGCCCGGCCTGGATGTGCGGCGCGGCATGGACGCATTGCCTGGCATGCCGGACCTGTATGTGAGTTTGCTGCGCCAGTTTGTCGAACTGCACCAGGATGACATGAACCGGGTGGCTGGCTGCCTGGCGCAACATGATCTGCCCGGAGCCCGATTTCTCCTCCATGCCCTCAAGGGTGTGGCTGCCACTCTGGGTGCGTTGTCGTTGGCCGAGGCGGCGAAGGGACTGGAAGCCGAATTGCAGGACGAATCCGGCGCCTATGATGAACTCCGGGTCAGCGCCCTGACCGGCGAATTTGCCACGGCCTTCAGTGCGCTGACTGCTGTTCTGGGAATCCAGCCTGCTGCACCCGTGGCTGCTGCGCCGGCGGAGTTCAACCCGGAAGAGGCGCGCGCCGTTTTGAACGAACTGGAAGGCCTGCTTGGGGAGAACGACACCCGCGCCATTGCCCTCCTCGAGGAACACGCCGCCCTGCTGCGCGCCGTCCTGGGACAACAGTACGAGGCCCTGGCCCGGCAGCTCGGACAATTCGATTTCGAGGCGGCGGCGGCGAACCTGCGAGCAAGCCGACCTGCCTTTCCGGAAGCATGAGATGCCCGGCCAATTGGCCGGAGTACAAGACCGTTGCCCGGCACCTGAAGTGTCGGTTTTGGCCTGCAGGCAGTGGACTATTATCAACAGACGGAATGGAATCAAACTTCCTCAATCAATCAATCGGAGGCTCAAATGGCTAGAAAGGCAAGCGAACTGGTTGCCCGCGTAAATCGTTCACAATCTGCGGCAGGGCCGACGGTCAGCCCTGAGGACCGGCAGCGCATGATTGAGGAAGCGGCCTACTACCGCTACGTGCAGCGGGGTTTTGCCAACGGGCACGATCTTGAAGACTGGCTTGCTGCCGAAGCGGAGCTTGACGAAATGAACGCCCAGCAAGCGGCCCAATCCGGCGAGTTGGAGGAATTCGAGGCGCAGCAGAGCGGTGTCCATGGGTTCAGACGCGATGAAGCGTTGAAGCGCATCATCAGGCAGCACCCGCAACGGGGCATAACGCAGGTCGAGGGCATCGAGCCGCAGGAGGCGCCGGCGAAGAAATAATGCCGCGCTAACGCAAGGCGCCCGGGCTGGGCCGGCGCCTGCGTAAAAGCGGAATTCCTTAGGCTGTTTGTGCCGCGGCTTGTTACCCCAGCAGGCCGGGAAATAGTTGGCCAAGACCGCGCGCGATCATTTCCACGGCGATGCCGGCGATGATGAGGCCCATCAACCGCGTTACCACGTGGATGCCGGTGGTGCCCAGCCTGCGGGCAATGACCGGGGAGAGACGGAAACTCAGCCATACGCTGAAGGCGACAAGAACGATGGAAGGGATGAGGCTCAGGTGGCGCACCCACTCCGTCGCGCCGGCTCCGCTGCTGGCGACGATCACATGGGTGATCGCTCCCGGCCCGGCAAGCAGCGGAACACCCAGGGGAACGGCGCCCACCGCTTCCTTTTCCATCGCCTCCTGCGCTTCTTCGGGCGTCTGGCGTATCGGACTGATGCGTGCCTGGGCCATGGAAACGGCGAGCATCAGCAGGATCATGCCGCCGCCGACGGAAAACGAGGCCAGGCGAATCCCGAAGATGTCCAGCAGGAGAGTGCCGCCGAACGTGAACACAACCAGCACGCTCAACACCGTGAAGGAGGCAACCCAGGCCGCCGCCTTGCGCTGGGCAGCGGAAAAACCCTCGGTGGCGGCGAGAAATACCGGAATGATGCCCACCGGGTCAACGATGGCGAACAGGGTTAGGGTAAATTTGAGTAATTCATGGATTTCCATTTAAGGACGCTCGCTTTCCTGACGGTCCATCGCTCGGCGCATGGCCAAGTCCACGGTTGCGCCTCATGCTTTCGCTAACGATGCATTGTGGAACATTCGCGCCGCATTTGCGAGCCGACGTGCGGCGATGAGGGAGGCGAATTGAGGCGCGCTTGCCGATGGCATCTACACATGCTGCCGAAGTGCGCGCCGACGCGCGATTGGCGGATGACGTTCGATGGTCTATGGATGATATAACTGCGTACACGTCGACTCGCGCGAGCCGAGCTCGCCGCGTGACGCGATGCAAGGCGCAACAATCAGCTTATGGAGGATGAACAAACGATGGCGACCATAGCGCTGCATTTCCGATTCCTGACCGGTCTCAAACGCAAGATCTTCCGTGACGCCCGGCTGCTTGGTACCTGGGATGAAAACGGGCGCTGGTCACAAGGCTGGACGGAAACGCCGATGATGGAGATCGTGGCAGAAGATGGATGTCCGGGTTTTGGCCTGATCGTCAAGTTTGACGCAGGTGAAGTCGGCAAGCGCTTCCAGTGGGCGGTCAGGCTCAGCACGCCTGCGGCCGCAGATGTTTCGGGGATACCCACGGAAGTGAACGATGCCAACCGTACCGAGCGCGTGCGCATGTTTCAGCTTGCACCTGCCGGCACCCCGGCCCAGTTGGAGGAATACCACTTTACCCAGGCGCGCCGGTTGGGCGCGCGCAAGGTTTTCGTCCATGGGCGTTCCGGCGGGTCGGGTCTGCGGTTTGCGGTTTGGGCGCCCAATGCCCAGCAAGTTGAGGTCGTGTTTGGCGACCCGGCCAACGGCTACATCGCTGATGATGGCGACGGAATCGACCCGTCGCGTCCCTCGCTGCCCTTGACGAAAGGCGCCGACGGGATCTGGCAGACGGAGGTGATCCGGGATTTTGCCGCCCACGAGGGACTGCCCTACATGTATCGCATCAGCAATGCGCAGGGACGCACGGTTTACCGGACTGATCTATTCTCGCGCCAGCAAATCGGAAGAGGAACCCGGAATCCCGCAGGCGGCCATTGGGACGGTGGCCCGGCGGAACTGGATGGCACCAAAAGCTGCAGCGTGGTCGCCGGCCTGGACACGGTCGCGCAGGATTTCATTCCGCGATCCGGACAGGCGCCAGTCCGCATCAGCGAGGATGATTTTTGGGCGCATGAGTTCACGCCGGGCCTCCCCGTCCCCAGCCGGATCGAGGATCTCGTCATCTACGAGATGCACATCGGCGCCCTGGGATTCGGCACCGAGCGGCCCGGCAATCTGGAGGACGCGATGGCGCTGCTGCCGCATCTGGGCGACCTCGGGATCAATGCCGTCGAACTGCTGCCGATGTCTGAATTCTCCGGCATCGGCTGGGGATACGGCGATACCCATCAGTTCGTGGTCGAATCGAGCGCCGGCACGCGCGACCAATACAAGCACTTCATACGCGAATGTCATCGGCGCGGCATCGCGGTGCTGCAGGACGTGGTCTACAACCATTTCGACCCCGATGCCGAGCGGGCGGAGTGGGCCTACGACTCCGACGCGCCGGAACAGAACATCTATTACTGGTATGAAGGCCAACGCTCCGATTACGCGGCACCGGACGGAGGCTATCTCGACAACGGCTCAACCGGCTACGCGCCGCGCTACTGGGAAGAAATGGTCAGGCACTTGTTCGTCAGCAGTGCGGCGGCCTTCATCGAGGAATTTCATGTCGATGGACTGCGCGTGGACCTGACCCAGGCAATGCACCGCGACAACGCCTTGCATGCAGACGGCAGAAGCGTCGGCAGCGCCAACCAGTTCGGCGCGAAACTGCTGCGCGAGTGGAGCCGCATGCTGCGCCTGATCAAACCCACGGCCATGCTGATCGCCGAGGACCACACCGGATGGGACAAGGTGACCCAGCTTCCGGAAGCGGGCGGGCTTGGTTTCGACGCCACCTGGTATGCCGCGTTTTACCACAACCTGATCGGCGACTCCGACTCGTCAGGAGGTCGGGCAAGGCTGGTGAAACTGGCCGGCCTGGGTGACGAGCGCGGGCTGGATATGGCTCAGTTCGCGGACGTGCTCTATCAGAGCAAGTACAACAAGATCGTCTATCACGAATCCCACGACGAGGCCGGCAACTCAAGCGGCTCGGTCCGAACCCTGGTGTGCGGAGCAAATGGCGCAGCGCTGGTCGGCCTTACCCGAGCCTACGCCGAGGCGCGCGCCCGGGTGGCTTTCGGCCTGTCGCTCCTCTCGGCCGGCACGCCCATGTTCTTCATGGCCGAGGAAATCGGCGCGCAAAAGCCCTATCGTTACGACAGCTTCATGGCGAACCGTGAAGACATCGCGTCCGAACGCGCAGGGAAGGGGGCAAACCTGTTCCGCTTCTACCAGGACGCCATCCGGTTCAGCCGGCGCCACCCCGCAGTTCGCGTGCAGGGCATCGACATCGTCCATGTCAATGATGACGCCAGGACGCTTGCATTCAGGCGCTCGGCAGGCAGCGATGAACTGCTGATCGTGGCGAGTCTGAATAATCAGGTTCTTGAGGCGTACGCCATTCAGACCGAGGCGTGGCGCCTGCCGGATGGTGCGTGGAGCGAACTTTTCAACAGTGACGCCGCGATCTATGGCGGGAACAACATAGGCAATTTCGGCGCGAGTCTGTACGCGGCAGGTGGCCGCATACAGGTGCGCATTCCGGCCAACGGCTTTCTGGTTTTCGCGCGAATTTAGGCCGGCGTTTCAAAATGCCTGCCGTGTGCGGCACCCGATGCGCCTCACGCCGGTGTCAGCATGTTTGATATGGGCGCTGAATTCAAAACGGCTCACGCCGCGGGATAAACGGGCGCTTACGCGAGTCCGAGATTCAAGTGGAAATGCTCTTTCAGGCGAGAGATCTCGGACGCGATGGTGTGGGGAAAGCCATGACTCATGTTCCGATGATCCATTAGCAGATCCTCGAAATACGACATCATCAACTTGGGCTCTTGCCACAGTGCGGCTATACAGTTGCACACCCGCGGATAGCGCTCGACCAGATGGGTGGGGTAGAGAGTGTCTGGCAGGCTTTCAAGCCAGGCCAGAGTGATTGAACTAAGAGTCTGGTTTTCGAGCATCACTTGAGTGCGTTGGTCACTCTGGGGCGCTTCGTTCCCATGTTCATCCGTGGTCCGGCCTGAGTCATTTGCGGCATTCGCATTTGCCTCCCTCATCACGTCCTCAGTCTTGAAGCGGTCTCATCAATCACGGGAATCCGGGCAAGGGCGAAAAGGAGGTGCATGCCTGCCGGGCAATGGACGAAGGGCTGGAACCGTGCCGAGTCTTCCTGTCCGCTCTCCAAACGCAAGCTCGATAGCGTCTGCTTCGCTGCGCCCGCGCCAGCCTTTCAGGCAGGGCCGAACAGAAAGTTGTCGATTTGGCTGGTTCGATCGCAGGCGTGGCCGCACTGACGGCGCTACGCCTGCGACTGGAAGCATCATTTCTTCTTGGCAGCCTTCTTGCCGGCAACGGCGGCCTTGAAACCGGCGCCGGCGGTGAAACGCGGCACGGTCGTGGCGGGAATCTTGAGTTCCTTGCCGGTCTGGGGGTTGCGGCCAGTGCGGGCAGCGCGCTTGGACGACTTGAACGTCCCGAATCCGACGAGAGTAACGGTATCGCCCTTGGCCACAGTCTTGACCACGGCATCGATGATTCCGTCCAGCGCCTTGCCGGCGGCGGCCTTGCTGATATCAGCTTCCTGTGCAGCGACTTCAATCAATTCTGACTTGTTCATGGATACCCCTTTGGTTGAGTGAGGAAACGTGATGCTACCAGCGTTTTGACAATTTGTAACAAGGGTGGCCGAAAACGGCCCGTTCTGCCGAACTGCCCGCACAAACAATTCTGCCGCCCCGGCTACGAATATGCCCGCTGGCTAGGCGGAGTATAGGGCGATGCCAGGGTGTCACGCCAGCGCGCAAGTGCGAAAGCCGATGAAAATGTCGTTGCGATGAGGAAGATAGAAATTGCGATAGCGCGGGTGGTGCATGCGGGTGCGCGTGGCGAGGGAACCGCCGCGCGCACTGCGGTGGGTATGGAACCACGGCTCGGAGTAATCGCGATACGGGTCCGTGGAAAAGCCGGGATACGGGGCAAAGGCATCAGCCGCCCATTCCCACACCGATCCGCCCCAGTCGATCAAACCCAGTTGTGCGGCACATTCCCATTCGGCTTCGCTAGGCAGGCGTCGTCCGGCCCAGCGACAATAGGCTTCTGCCTCAAACGCATTCACGTGGCAGACCGGCTGGTCCGGTGGCAGCCGCTGCCATTGGCCAAACCAGAGCTGTTGCCAGTCGCCGCCCGGCGAGCGGCGCCAGCGCCGCGGCTGCGACAGGCCCGATTGGCGCAGCCAGGCACTGCCCTCGCCGGACCACCAACGGGGATCATGGTAGCCACCTGCCGCGACGAATTCGGCATAGGCGGCGTTGCTTACGCACTGGCGATTAATGCGGAAAGCGGGGAGCCATACCTCGTGCGCCCACTTCTCATTGTCGAACACGAAGCCGGCATCCGCGGGCGACCCAAGACGGAAGGGACCCGCCGGGATGTCGACTTCGCCCTCCCGCACCCGCGTGGGCAGATCAAGCGGCAAGGGCGAGGGGTAGTTGAGTGTCTGGCGCATATAGCTGAGCGCCTCTGCGTGCATGTCCTCGTGAAACAGGGCGAGGCGGAAGAAGTAGAGACCCGCGTCGTCATCGCTGCTGCCGGCGAGCCTGCTACGCACGCTGTCCAGCACGGCGGCCGCGTAGTCGCGCAGCGCCGCAAGCGCAGGCAATTCCAGATCCCAACGCGCGTGATGGGCGATGCGGCTGGAGTCGAACCAGGCGTCTGCGCCGGGTAGAAGCGAGGGGCAGGTGGACACGACTTCGCCGTGTTCGTTCCGGCGCGCTTCGCGCAGCGCCCACCATTCGGTGAACCAGGCAATGTGGCCGTATTCCCACAGCGGTGGATTGATGCCGGGATCGTAGGGTACTTGCCACTGTGCAGACTTCAGATCGGCAAGGATTGCCCAGGTTTGGCCATGAGCCTCGAGCAGTGCCGCGTCGAGTTCGCGCCGGCTCAGGCTCCTTGCCGCGATCCCCTCCGTGTGCATAACCATGACCTTTACGTGAAGCGTCGAGCATGATTATCAGCCCGGCCTTACGCCCAGACAAACAAAGCGCGGCGCAGGAGCGTGGCCGGCGGACTTGAGAATTTCAGTCTTGTCCCAGAGCGGGATGCCGCCTAGAACCAGAGGCGCGTGTCGCGCGAAAGGAATTCCTCTGCCGGCAGATAGTGCGATCCGTCGCAGGAGAAGTTGAGGCCGACCAGGCCGTTCACCACATTGAGCGAGCCGGCGCGCAGATAGACATTCTTGTCGACCTGGCGCAGCTCTTTCAGCCGTATCAGCACGTCCCGTATGCGCTCGGGCGGGATGCAGGCCCCGGTCTGAAAGGGCACGCTGGGGTAGGCCAGGCAGACCTCCGGCGACAGGATATCTTCCAGTACATGAACCCGATAACGCATCGGGTCACTGGTCAGCCACAGGGTGGCACGGCTGCTGGAAAAATGCAGTTTGGAGTGGAAAATGCCGCGGTCGCGCATGAGCACGTCCACGATCGCGATGACGTCATCGATGCTCCGGTCCATGGCCGATTCGACCCGGCACTGGCTGAACAAGCCCTGCCGGATCGCGGGATCGCCCTTGATTTGCAGCCAGGTGCGCGGCTGCTCCGCCGCTTCGCCCGGCAGCGAGAGATCTCCGAGGGAAAAGTCGGCGGCGAGAAAACCCAGGGTGCGGGGACCGTCCTGAATGCACTGTACCGCGGTAATGCAGGGCGACTCGGTATTGCGCGACACGTACACGGGGGACAGCAGCGTTTTGGCGGCCGACGCCGCGCGCAGGTAGGGTCGCCCGGATAGATCCTGCCCGCGCTTGCCTGGGTCGCGTCCCACGGGCGAAATGCTGGATGAGAGCTGGCGGCCCTTGCGGCTGACTACATACAGCAGATTGGCGGGGGAGAGATCCGGCAGGGATTCCGCCAGCAGGGCATCCAGCCGGTCGGGGTTCCTGATATGTTCTTCCAGCATACGGGCGACACGTTCCAGTCGCTCGGTGAAGCGGGCTACCAGCAGGGCCCGACGTTCACGGATCGCGGGCTGCAGCCAAGTCACGACGTGTTACCGCCGGGCAGGCGACTCAGGCCCATGAGCTTGCGCGCGGCATCCGACAAACGGGCGCCGCAATCCATCGCCAGCTTGCGCAGGTGCCCACAGGCGTCTTCTTCGCTCACGCCGAGTTGGCGGATCAACCTGCGGTTGGCCTGCTCCACCAGCAAAACGCTTAACGACATGTTGCGATGACGGCCCACAAAAAAAGTGGCCCCGAGGGGCCACGTAAAGGTTCGGAGGAGAACTTACGAGCAGCGGGGTGCCGCTCGAACTTTATCAAGCACGCCTCGTGCCAGGTGCGCGGTTTACTGCAAGTCAATGATATTGGGTACTTTTTCCTATGGCTACCGGACAAGAGTACGGAGCAATGCGCCCAGCCATAGGGCATGTTGGGCTGTTCCTGTGCATAGTTGCTCCGTGACGGAGGATGTGATCAGGACACCAGCAGCAAGTAGACCAACAGCAGGTTGATGATGAACAGGGTCAGTGAAACAGCCTGCCAAAGCCGCAGCGGATCCCGTTCAGCGAGTGGCGGACGACGATAACGCGGCGCAGCCTGCTCACCGCGCTGCAGCGCGAGGAGAAATTCTTCCGCCGTTTCATAGCGCCGCCCAGGGTCCCTGCAACAGGCTTTGAGCAGCACGGCGTCCAGCCAGGGGGGGATGTCGGGGCGATACCGCGAGGGCGGAACCGGCTCGGTGAAGCGCGGGTTCTGAAACGGCTCGATTTCGCCATAAGGATATTTGCGTGTCAGGAGGTGATAGAGCGTGACGCCCACGGAGTAAAGATCGCTGGCCGCTGACGCCTCGGCAGCGGCAAAAAGTTCCGGCGCCATATAACTCGGTGTGCCGGCCCGGTACTCCAATCCCGCCTTGCCGCAGGCCGCCACGCCCAGATCAAGGATGCGCAACCTGCCTTCAGTATCGAGGTGCAGATTCTCTGGCTTGATATCGCGATGCAGGATGTTGAGCCGGTGCAGGGCGGACAGCCCGTTGAGCAGCCGCACGCCGGTACGCACCACATCAGGTATGGAAAAGTGGCGGCCGCTGTCCAGCAGTTGCGCCAGCGTCCCGCCGTTATGCCAACTGAACAGGACATAGAGGGCGCTGCGACCGGATGCGGGCAGCACTTGGGCGAAATAGTGCGACTGCACACGCTTGCCCAGCCATTCCTCGGTCAGCAGGTTTTCCTTGGCCTGGGAGTCGCTGTCGTGCAGCGGATTCAGGGTTTTCAGCACAGCCGGCTGGCCGCTCGCCAGCCTGACCTTGTAGAGCCGGGTCATGCGTGATTCGTGCAGCAGCGACTCCACCGTGCAGTCATCAAGTTGATGCCCTGGTTTGAGGATCGGAGGCAGAGGCAGGCTGAGCGCTGCACGCGCCCATTCCCGCGCCTCGGGCGGCGGCGCTTCCAGCACTCGCACCACGAGACAGGTGGCGTTGTCCTGGCCACCGGCGCGCAGGGCCGCGTCCACCAAGGCTTCTGCAGCAAGCTTGGGATCCTGATAAAGACTCAGCAGGCGATGCAGTTCCGCCTGCGGCAATGGATCCCACACACCGTCGCTGACCAGCATGAACACATCACCGGCTTGCAGCGCCTCCTCGCTATAGTCGACGCTCAAGCGAGCGTCGAGTCCCACTGCGCGCTTGAGCACGTGTCTCAGTTCCGGCGCGTCCCACGCGTGATCCTGGGTGAGCCGCGTCAGCGTGCCCTGGCGCAGGCGATAGATCCGGGTGTCGCCCACATGCGCGATGAATGCCCGTGCGCCGCACAGCACCAAAGCGGAGAGCGCGCACGCCATGCCCTCCACCCGTCGTCTCGCAGCCTGGGACACCAACCACTGGTTGATGGGCTGGATCACCCGGTCCAGGGAGTTGGGAACGTTCCAAGTTTCCGGCGTCGCATAGTAATCCGCCAGCAGGCCGCGCGCCGCGTACTCAGCGGCTTCGCGCCCATAGGAAAGGCCGCCCAGGCCATCGGCCAGCACAGCCATGATGCCGCGCGAACTCAGCGGTTCGCCTTCCGGCAACGCATAGACGGCGTAGTCTTCGTTGCTGGCGCGGCCGCCCACGCGGGTGGCCTGGCCCAGGCTGACCTTGAGCGGCACGTTGAATGAAGCGGAGTGGAGTCGGGCGATTGTAAGCCCCAAGGGGCCTCTGATTAAGTTCTCCATGAGCCGCGTTTGCATGAAAAATGCTCAGATGCAAGGCGCGCGACGAAGGTCGTATTGGACATACGATGCCGAGGAGCGCAACGCCGCAGATGGGCATT
>JBAWGM010000369.1:0-13117 GCA_049592895.1 Thiobacillaceae bacterium
GCCCAATGTCGACGCGCTCGCTCATCCAACACCGATGCAAGCGATCGGTACTTCGACTCGATCTGTTCTATCACGGATGCAACCTGCATTCCGCTTTAGAACACATCTTCTACACTTTATCAAGTTATTTATGCGCGAGGCCTAAGCGCGGTTCGGACAGACTCGCGAGATGAGTCTGCACGCGTTCCTTGCGCCCGTAACGGCGATGTTACAAGCGCTTACAACTCGATACGCATCCGACACGCCTGCGTTTCACTCCCCGCTTAGAGTTCAATTGCCGACCGAATAGACGGCGGCCAATCACAGAAAAAGGAGTGTAAAGATGAAATTCAACAGCAAGGTTCTAGCTAGCGCTTTACTGGCAGCAATGGGTCTTATCGGCATCCAGACTCAGGCCACGGCAAATGATGAGCATAATTTTCCGCGTTGGGGCTATGGCGCCCATCAGCAGAACCTGCGCGCCTCGCAGGAAAGGTACTCGCTGTCCGGGCAAATCAACGAGCGGCAAAACAGGCAGCATGACCGCATCCTGCAAGGCTTGCGCGGCGGCAGCCTCACGCAAATTGAGTTCTTTAACCTGATGCAGGAGCAGCGCAGCATCCGTCAGCAAGAGCGTCAATTTCTGGCGGATGGTTTTCTTGGCCCGCGCGAATATGAAAGTCTCAATCAGGCGCTGAACCGGGCTGATGAGCACATCCGCTTCGAAAGGCATGATCGGGAAGCTCGATACAGCCTTCCCGAACCCCGTCCATACGGCGGCCCGGGCCTGTGGTCTCACTAGCCCCTGTGGGGCCGGCGTCAGCCGGCCCCTGGGTCAACCCGGTCATCCGCGAGTAACTCAATGCCAGGACTCACCAGCGTGTTGGGAATCCAGCGCGGGCGCGGCGGGCAAGGTTCTTATTCAAAGCTCCGCTGGCGCCAGGCGTGGCTGCGGTCCTTTCTGTAACTCCCGCAACACTTCTTGGTTCAGAGCTGGCGATATCGTGAACAGCACTTGAGGCTGGCCAATATCCATCCCGCCGCGTGTCCGGATTGGGTAAACTGCGGGTTTTGCCCTTGGGCCTATCCGGCACCGCTGATGTCCACAGTTAAGAATGACACTTTTCTACGCGCCCTGCTCAAGCAGCCAATCGACTACACGCCAGTCTGGCTGATGCGTCAGGCCGGGCGTTATATGCCCGAATACAACGCCACCCGTGCGCGCGCCGGCAATTTTCTAAGCCTCTGCAAGAATCCGGACTTGGCCACGGAAGTGACGCTGCAGCCCCTTGCGCGTTACGACCTGGATGCGGCCATCCTGTTTTCCGACATTCTGACGGTCCCGGATGCGATGGGGCTGGGCCTGTATTTTTCTCAGGGCGAGGGGCCAAAGTTCGAGCGTCCGTTGCGCGAAGAGTGGGCGATCCGCGACTTAGGCGCGCCTGACCCTCACGAACATCTCGGCTACGTTATGGACGCGGTGGCCAGCATACGCAGGGCCTTGGATGGGTCGGTGCCCCTGATCGGTTTTTCCGGCAGCCCGTTTACACTCGCCTGTTACATGGTGGAGGGCGGTAGCTCGGATGATTTCCGCGTCATCAAGACGATGTTGTACCTACGCCCGGATCTGTTGCACCGGATCCTCGAAGTAACGACCAAGGCGGTAATCGGCTATCTCAATGCCCAGATCGAGGCAGGTGCCCAGGCGGTGATGATCTTTGATACTTGGGGCGGAACCCTCACTCCCTGGGCCTACCGGGAGTTTTCGCTGCGCTACATGGAGGAGATCGTGGCCGGGCTCATCAAGGAGAGAGAGGGCCGCAAGGTGCCCAATATCGTGTTCACCAAAGGCGGCGGGCTATGGCTGGAAGACATGGCCGCCATCGGCTGCGATGCCTTGGGGCTGGACTGGACCATCGACATAGCCGACGCGCGCCGCCGGGTAGGTGACAAAGTGGCGCTGCAAGGCAACCTTGATCCATCCGCCTTGTTCGGTTCCCAGGACAGCATACGCCGATGCGCCGACCTAGTACTGGATGGCTTCGGCCATGGAAGTGGCCATGTGTTCAATTTGGGCCACGGAATTTCCCAGTTTACCGATCCAGAAAATGTTCAAGTCCTTGTAGACACCGTACATTCACAAAGCCGCAAGTATCACCCTTGAAAGACAATAAGCAAGCACTTATGCACAATTACGGGGCCATGACAGGGAGAAACTGAAAGAACCGACCGGCAGATCGGCAACTATCCTAACCTTTTGAAAAATAATGTAATTACTCTTCGTATAAATTTTCACCAAATTGCAACAAAGCCTGTAGCAACGGGCTGTTGGAGAAAATTCAACTTAATCATTCACAAAATTATCCACAGATTTGGTGGACAACCAGAAAAACCTTTTGAATGTAGCCTGTTAGCGAGTTCTTCTGCATTGACCAATCAATTCCAGCGCTAAGTTCATGGCGGCCCCACCCGGATCTTGGTGTCCATCAATAGCGCGGGTCGCATTGAGTGTTCCGATTCCCACCCTATTTGATTACCTGCTGCCAACCGCCATCACGGACGAAGACTTGGGGCGACGCGTCATCGTGCCCTTTGGTCGAAAAAAGACGGTTGGAGTCCTCATGGAGTTGGCTGCTCACAGCGACATCCCCTCTGGCCGATTAAAAGCGCTGCTGGCGATTGACCGGGACACCTTGGCCTTGCCGCAAGATATTCTTCAGCTTTGCCGCTTTTGCGCAGCCTACTACCATCATCCCATCGGCCTCATCAGCCATCTAGCCCTGCCCACGGCCCTTCGCCGGGTGCAGGCGTGCGCACCCTCCACTTATATCCACTACAGGCTGAGCCCGCAGGGTAAGCGCACACTCACTGAGACCTTGCGGGCTCGGGCTCATTTGCAGAAAGCCTTGTTCGAACGGCTGAATCAAGGGGACTGGACGAGCAAGGAGGCATTGCAGGCGCTAGGAGGTAATCTCAACCCGATCCTGAAGCGCTGGGAAGAACTGGGCTGGCTGGAGACGCACGAGCGTTTGCTGTTGGGACTTCCAGGTCCCGGCCCCGCATCCATTCCTCAATTGAATGCGCAACAGGAAGCCGCGGCGGCGGCGCTGGCACTGCCAGGTTTTCGCGCCAACCTGTTGTTCGGAATAACCGGCAGCGGCAAAACGGAAGTGTATTTGCGCCTGATCGAAACCGTCCTCGGGCGCGGACAGCAAGTACTCGTGCTGGCCCCGGAAATCAATCTTACGCCTCAGCTCATAGCCCGCTTTGCCGGCCGCTTCCCCAACATCCCAATCGCCCGCTTGCATAGCGGATTGGCGGAGGGCGAAAGGCTGGCGCACTGGCTGGCGGCAAGCCGAGGCGAGGCACGCATCGTGCTGGGAACCCGGCTGGCGGTTTTCACGCCTCTGCCTGATCTAGGGCTGCTCATAGTGGACGAGGAACAGGACGCCTCCTTCAGCCAGCAGGACGGGCTGCGCTACTCGGCCCGCGACTTGGCGGTATATCGGGCGCAGTTGCGTAATGCGCCCGTGGTGCTGGGCTCGGCCACCCCTGCGCTGGAAACCTGGCATAACGTGCGCGGGCAACGCTACGGACTCTATCGTTTGGACCAGCGCGCCGTGCCTGGCGCCAGCCTGCCGGCAATCGAACTGGTTGATGCGCGGGTCCAAAAACCCTTGGACGGTCTGGCCCCAAGAATCCGATTAGCCTTGGAAGAAACCCTGTCAGATGGTGGGCAGGCGCTGGTATTCATCAACCGGCGGGGCTATGCGCCGACTCTGGTGTGCCCCGCCTGCCGGTGGGCCGCTCCCTGTCCGCGCTGCTCGGCGCGGCTGGTTCTGCACCTTCGTGCCGGCCGCCTCAAATGCCATCATTGCGGCCACGAAGAAGCCATACCCACCGCCTGTCCTTCCTGTGGCAATGCCGTGCTGAGGCCATCGGGCCACGGCACCCAGCGGTTGGAGGCCGCTCTGACTGAAGCATTTCCACAGGCCCGCATCTTGCGGGTGGACCGGGATGCCACGCGGCGCAAGGGAAGCTGGGAAGCCATGCAGCAGCGCATCCATGCCGGGGACGCCAATCTCCTCGTAGGCACCCAACTGCTGGCCAAGGGCCATGACTTTCCGGGACTGAATCTGGTTGCGGTAATCAACGCGGACGCGGCCTTGTTCGCCCAGGATTTTCGCGCCGCCGAGCGGCTGTTTGCACAGCTACTCCAAGTCAGCGGCCGCGCCGGACGAACCGGGGACAGTGGCCGGGTCCTGGTCCAGACCGAATTCCCCGAACACCCCTTGTACCAGCATCTGTTGCGGCATGACTTTGAAGGCTATGCCGAAATCCTCCTGACCGAACGCCGACAGACCCGCCTTCCGCCCTTCAGTTTTCAGGCGGTGTTAAGGGCGGAAGCCACGCATCTCGCGTTGGCCGCGGAGTTCCTCGCGCGCGCACGCCGGCTTGCCCCCGCGATCAAGGCGGTGGAGATTTACGATCCGGTGCAGGCAGTCATGGCGAGGAAAGCGGGTATGGAGCGCGCCATACTGCTTGTTCAGTCCGACAGCCGCGGGGCCTTGCAGCGATGCCTGGCCGCGTGGGCGCCTCAATTGTATGCACTCAAGCCGGGGCCAGTGCGCTGGCATCTGGACGTGGACCCTGCGGAAATCTGAAAGATGCACTTTCGGCTGGACTACTAGGCAGCAGTTTGGCCGCAAGCTGAACACGTTATACTTGGCCCGCAAATTGCCTCGATTCCGTCCAATGACCCAAGCGCTCGAAATCGTTATTCTCGCTGCCGGCAAGGGCACGCGCATGCGTTCAGCCCTGCCCAAAGTTCTGCACAAGCTGGCTGGAAGCCCCATGGTAAGCCATGTCGTCCGCAGCGCGCGACTGCTCAAGCCTGGCAAATTATGCGTGGTTTATGGCTTTGGCGGCGAAGCGCTGCCTGGCATGCTGGCTGACGAAAGCCTGACATTCGTGCAGCAGGCTGAACAACTGGGGACCGGTCATGCCGTCATGCAAGCCGCCAGCCTGCTCACTCCGGGCTCGGTCACCCTGGTCCTATACGGAGATGTGCCCTTGATCCGGCCCGAAACCCTGGGCCCCCTGGTCAACGCCGCGCGCGCAGGAAAGCTGGGCGTGCTGACCGTCAGCTTGCCGCATCCGGACGGCTATGGCCGCGTTGTGCGCAACGAAGCAGGCCAGGTTGTGCGCGTCGTGGAGCACAAGGATGCCGGCCCGCAGGAGCGGGCCATTCACGAGGTCAACACCGGGTTCGTGGCCATGCCCACCAATCAGTTGTTCGGCTGGCTATCCCGACTTACCAACAACAATGCGCAAAAAGAGTACTACCTGACCGACATCGTCGCCCTGGCGGTGGCCGACGGCGTCGAGATCCAGACCAGTCAGCCCTCATTTGAGTGGGAAGTGCTGGGGGTCAACAGCAAGGCACAGCTGGCCGAATTGGAGCGACTCTACCAGCAGATTCAGGCACGGGTCCTGCTGGAAAACGGCGTTACCCTGATGGACCCGGAGCGGATTGACATCCGCGGCGAACTACGTTGCGGTCAGGATGTGCTAATCGACGTGAATTGCGTGTTTGAAGGCCGGGTGGAACTGGGCGACGGAGTGGAGATCGGCCCCAACTGCGTGCTGCGCAATGTGAAGGTGGCGGCCGGGGTGCGCATCGACGCCTATACCCTGATCGACGAGGCGGAAGTGGGCGCGGCCAGCAAACTCGGGCCATTTTCCCGCATACGCCCGGGCACGGTGCTGGGCGAGGGCGTCCACGTGGGCAATTTCGTCGAGATCAAGAACAGCCAGGTGGCCCAGGGCTCCAAAATCAATCACCTGTCCTATGTGGGCGATGCCACCGTGGGCAAGAAGGTCAACATAGGCGCGGGCACCATCACCTGCAATTACGACGGCGCGAACAAGCATCGCACGGTGATCGAGGATGAAGCCTTCATCGGTTCCGACACCCAGTTGGTTGCGCCGGTGACGGTGGGCAGAGGCGCCACCCTGGGCGCCGGGACTACCCTGACTCGGGACGCGCCGGCCGGTGAACTGACCCTGTCGCGCGTCAGACAAGCCACTATTCCCGGCTGGCAACGGCCGATCAAGAAACCCAAGGGAGAATAATAGCCATGTGCGGCATCGTCGGCGCAGTAGCGCAGCGCAACGTGGTTCCCATCCTGCTTGAAGGATTGCGGCGGCTGGAGTATCGCGGTTATGACTCGGCCGGGCTGGTGACCATCAACGGCGGTCTCAAGCGCGTGCGCAGCGTGGGCCGGGTCGCGGCCCTGGCGGAGGAAGCGGCCGCGCAAAAAATCCATGGCCATCTGGGCATCGCCCATACCCGCTGGGCCACTCACGGCGCGCCCACGGAGCATAACGCCCACCCCCATATCAGCGGCGGCTTGGCGGTAGTGCACAACGGCATCATAGAGAACCACGAACAACTAAGGGAAAGACTCAAGGATCTGGGTTACCGTTTTGAGTCGGAAACCGATACCGAAGTCATCGCCCACCTGATACATCACCATTACCAGCAGGACAAGGACTTGCTGATGGCAACCCGCAAGGCAATCAAGGAACTGGCAGGCGCGTATGCCATCGGCGTGGTGCATGAAGACACGCCCCACCGGCTGATTTGCGCACGCAAGGGCAGCCCGCTCCTGATCGGGTTGGGCATAGAGGAGAACTTCATCGCCTCTGATGCCTCCGCCCTGCTGCCCGTGACCCAGCGCATGCTGTACCTGGAAGAAGGGGATGTGGCGGACATCGGCTTGCTGACAGTCAAGGTCTTCGACCGCAACGGCGAAAAAGCGGATCGGGCCGTTCATGTCTCCGAGCTCTCGGCGGACATGGCCGAACTAGGGCCCTTCCGGCATTTCATGCAGAAGGAAATTCACGAACAGCCGCGGGCCCTGACCGACACCCTGGAGTCCGCTCTCGCCCAGGCTCGCATAACCCCCGAGCTGTTCGGCCCTGAAGCAAGCCGGACGCTCGCCCAAGTCAATGCGGTCACTTTTCTGGCCTGCGGCACCAGCTATCATGCGGCGAAAGTGGCCACTTACTGGCTGGAAGAGATTGCCGGCCTGCCGGCGGTGGCGGAAATCGCCAGCGAATACCGCTACCGGACCTCGGTGCCCAATCCCAATGCGCTGATCGTCACCATCTCCCAGTCGGGGGAGACCGCCGACACCCTGGCCGCCCTGCATCATGCCCAGGAGCTCGGGCAGGCGCTGACCCTTTCTATCTGCAACGTGGCGGAATCCGCCCTGGTCCGGCAATCCAGGCTGCGTTTTCTCACCCGCGCGGGGCCGGAGATCGGCGTGGCCTCGACCAAGGCCTTCACTACCCAACTGGCCGTCCTCTTTCTGCTGACCCTGGTGCTGGCCAAGCTGCGTGGCAGGCTCAGTCCCGAGGCGGAATCCGGCTACTTGGCACAGTTGCGCAGCCTGCCGGAAAAAGCCTTGCAGGTCCTGGCCCTGGAACCCCAGATCGAGGCATGGGCGCAGCGTTTCGCCAACAAACATCATGCATTGTTCCTGGGCCGGGGCGTTCACTACCCCATCGCCCTGGAAGGCGCGCTCAAACTTAAGGAGATTTCCTACATCCACGCTGAGGCTTATCCGGCCGGCGAACTCAAACATGGTCCGCTGGCTCTGGTTGACGAAGATATGCCGGTGATCGCGATCGCCCCCAATGATGCCCTGCTGGAAAAACTCAAATCCAACCTGCAGGAAGTCCGCGCTCGGGGCGGGGAGCTTTATGTCTTCGCCGACGAGGACGTCGGCATTGCCCCCAGCGATGTCGTCCACGTCATCCACTTGCCCGGCAAGGGCGGCGCGCTGTCCCCCATCCTGCACACCTTGCCGCTTCAACTGCTGTCCTACCACGCCGCGCTGCAAAAAGGCACCGATGTGGACAAGCCGCGTAATCTTGCGAAATCGGTTACGGTGGAGTGATGCGTCAACACCGCGATTACTCGCGGCTTGCGGCGTAGGCTAACTTCGCACAGCGAATGTTAAGCCGCGCAGCGGCGGCCGTAGTCACAAACCCCGCAACTTGGCAAAGTCTGTCACCGTGGAGTAGGCCGAATTTAAGCGGACTCTGCAGTCGGAACAGGTTGCGGGGTTCACTGCAAATGCCAGCTTGCAAAACAACTTGAGGTCGAACCCCGGCCGGGGACCAAGCCTCGCAATCCGGCGCGATCAACTTGGGTATAGAGACGCGCTCGATGGCGATGGGCCCAGCCTTGTGTCCGCGCTAGCGCCGCTTGTGGTCCGCCTTCATGGCCAGGGTCGCCACCTGCACGCGGTTTTGCAAACCCAGTTTTTCCATGATGTTGCGTAGGTGGTTGCGCACAGTGTTCTCGGACAGCTTGAGTTCCCAGGCGATGACCTTGTTGCTCATGCCCCGCTTCACGCACTCGACGATTTCAAGTTCACGGGTAGTCAACGCACTCAGTGCGCTCTGATTGAAGTTGCCCTGGGCCATGCGCTGCATGACCTCCAGCGGGAAGCTGCCCTGTCCTTCGCAAACGCTTCTGATCGCGGCAATCACCTGATCGGGTTCGCTGGTCTTGATGACGTAACCATCCACCCCCGCCTTGACCGCTTGGGAAATTTCTTCGTCGCTGTCGGCGATGGTAAACATGATGACCTTGGCGCCCGCCGCCTTGATCTCGGCCACCAGATCGAGCCCGTCCACATCAGGCAGGGAACGGTCCAGCAACACGACGTCCGCCCGGTTGCCCGCCTTGAGCCATTCGCGCAAGCTTGCGCCGTCGGTCAGCTGCGCGGCGAGCGTGAAATCCGCCGCCTGCGCGATATAGCTGGACACGCCCATGCGCAGCAAGGGGTGATCATCCACCAGCACCACATTTATGGCTTGGCTCATGCTTGTTGTCCTCGGCAGGCTCAGGTTGGCAAACCTCTGGGTTTGCGCTTTGCATTTTCAAAGAGCCGGTCGTAGATCCAGCCCGGCATATGCTTAAGTATGCGTGCGCCCAGGCTCATTTGCCAAGGAATAACAATGTAGCGACGATGCAATCGTATCGCCCTGGCGACTTTGCGTGCGGCAGATTCCGCCGTCATGCGGAAGGGCATTGAATACGCATTGACCTGGGTCATCGGAGTATCGATATAACCAGGCGCGACCGTGACCACGGCAATGCCCATGGAACGCAGTTCCAGCCGCAGGCTTTCCAGATAGACCCTGACCGCCGCCTTGGAGGCCGAATAAGCGCCGCCCCCGGCCAAGCCACGTAACCCTGCCACGCTGGCGATGCCGCACAGCGTTCCGGAGCCTCGCTCGGACATTCCCTGGATAAAGGGATGGAAGGTATGCACCAGCCCCATCAGGTTGGCATTCATGACGGCCTGGAATACCGGCAGATCTTCGGCGTGTTCGGTGAGAGTCCCGACCGATATGCCTGCCGAGCCGATGACAATGTCGGGAAGCCCCACCTGCTCGATAAAGGCCCGCGCCGCGGCCTGCACAGCCTGGGCATCCCTTACATCGGCGATTAAGGCCAGCGCATCGTACTGTGCGGCTATCTCCTGAAGGGGCGCGGCGCGGCGCCCGAGCAGGCCAAGTCTTGCCCCCCGCTGTCCGTATAGCTGGGCCAGGGCGCGACCCAGTCCACTACCGGCCCCGGTGATGAAGACAACAGGAGACCTACTTCTTGTGCCGGGCAACCGATCTGGTACCCGCTTTATGGGACTTGGGCGCGCGCTCCTGGCGGATCTTCTGGATCAGGTAGTCCAGTGTTTCAAACAGGCGCTCTTCGGTGATGGTCTGAGCCTGAGAAGTTATGAACTTGCCGCCGACCATCAATGCCGGCACCCCATTGATGCCGGCGTTGCGGGCTGACTGGGCGCCCTTCATGACACGGGACTGTGTAGAAAATGAATTGTAGGCCGCCTCAAACTTGGCCCGGTCCACACCCTGTTTTTCTATCCAGGAAAACAAGGTGGCCTCGTCATTCAAGTTGATGTTCTGAACGTGATAGGCCTCGAACACCTTGTCATGCAGCCTGTCCAGAGCGCCGACGTCCTGGAGCGCATAAAAGATCTTGGCGCCGGGCTGCCACTGGTTATTGAACACGGCCGGCACATAGCGGAGTTCCGTGTCCTTGGGCAGCTTTTTCGCCCAAGCCTCTAAAGCCGGGCGCAGATGATTGCAGTGCGGGCAGCGATACCAGAAGAACTCCACAACCTCGATCTTGTTGCCGGTCTCCACTGGCTGGGGCACCTTGAGCGCAGTGTAGTCCTGGCCTTCGGTAATGGGTTGTAGATTGGAGGTGCCGGCGTGCGATATCGGGACCAGGAACAAGACTGCCAATATGGACAGGGCGCTGACATACATTCGCATTGAGCTATCTCCTAGGCTTGGTTTAGTTTGGTTCGCTATTCTTATTGACCGGCTCTGCCGCTATCGCATTGTCACTCAGACGCTTACGGGTGGCTTCCAGTTCCGCTCGCGTGTGCATGGGGCCAATGCGCACCCGGTAGAGCGTGCCTTGGTCCGCAAGCTCGGCGGATTCTATGTCGGCTTCCACGCCCAACAACGCCAGCTTGGCCTTCATGTTGTCCGCCTCTTCCGGATGCTGAAATGCGCCGGCCTGGAGCCAGTATTGCGGAGCAGCAGGCGTTTCAGAATTTGTGATTGAAGAAGTTACATTGGCGGGCAGAGACCTGTAGAAGTCATAGGTAGGCGCATCCGCGGGACTGGTCTGTGCGGCGGGCTTGGCCGCCTGCTCGACCTGGGTAATAGGCTCCGACGACGCAGCCACAAAAGGATTATTGCGGGTGACTGCCAGCGTTACTGCCAATGCCAACGCCAGTCCAACCAGCAGCCCCAAGGCAAAGCCGCCCCAGAAGCGTGCCTTGCCACTCGAGCCAGAAGTATTGCCTGCCATTACATTCTTTCCGGGGCGGAAACACCCAATAGTTTAAGACCGTTGCTCAATACCTGGCGGGTGGCGAGAATGAGGCATAAACGGGCCCGCTTGACGGATTCACCCGGGACCAGAAATTTTTCCGCGTTGTAGTAGGTGTGCAGGTCTGCCGCCAGATCCTTAAGGTAATAGGCGAGCAGGTGCGGCGCAAGTTCCCGGGCCGCCACTTCCACGGTTTGTGGATAATCCGCCAGACGCTGCATCAAGGCCCTTTCGTAGGCGCTTTGCAGGGGCGACAGGTCCGTACCCGAAAGGCTTTCAGCCGCGCCGCCCCATTCCGCCAGTACGCTGCAAATCCGGGCGTGGGCGTACTGGACGTAATAGACGGGATTGTCGTTGCTCTGCGACTTGGCCAGATCCAGATCGAAATCCAGATGCTGGTCGGACTTGCGCAGCACATAGTAAAAACGCGCGGCGTCATTGCCCACTTCCTGGCGCAGTTCGCGCAGGGAGACGAATTCTCCCGAGCGGGTGGACATCGACACCTTCTGGCCGGCCCGGTACAACACTGCAAACTGCACCAGGGCAATGGTGAGTTTTTCCGCATCGAGGCCAAGGGCAGCGAGCGCCGCCTTCACCCGCGGAATGTAGCCGTGATGGTCCGCGCCCCAGACATCGATGATGCGGTCGAAGCCGCGCTCATATTTGTTGGCATGGTAGGCGATATCGGAAGCGAAATAGGTATATTCGCCATTGGCGCGCTTCAACACTCGGTCCTTCTCGTCGCCGAAAGCAGCGGACCGAAACCACAGTGCGCCATCCTGCTCATAAACGTGCCCAGCGGTCTTCAGCCGTTCAACGGCCCGGGCGACCTCGCCCGCATCGAATAGGCTTTTTTCCGAGAACCAGCGGTCAAAGGAAACGCCGAATTCTTCCAGATCCTCGCGGCCATCGGCCAGTTGTTCATTCAGGACAAAACCATGAAAGTAGAAGTAGTCGCTACCCAGCAAACGCTTGGCAGCGGCAATCAGGCCATCCAGATGGGCCTCGTTTTGGCGCCTTGCCTCGGGGTCGTCCGCCGTAAACTGCTCGTCAGCCGGACGGGGCGGGACGCCATCAAGTATCTTCCAGGGATCATGGATGTAGAGATCATTGTGCTCGGCATAAATGGCCCGGGCCATTTCCTTCACATATTCACCCTGATAGCAATTAGAAGGAAAAGGCAGATGAATGCCGGTCAATTCCAGATAGCGCAGCCATGTGGACAGGGCCAGGATATCCATCTGCCGGCCAGCATCGTTGACGTAGTACTCGCGGTTGACCGTGAAGCCGGCGGCCTCGAGCAGGTTGGCCAGACTGGCGCCGTAAGCCGCCCCGCGGCCGTGGCCCACATGCAGTGGTCCGGTGGGATTGGCAGATACGAACTCTACCTGCACATGAAGTCCCGCTGCCGGCTTGCGCCCATAGGCCGCCCCTGTCTCCAGCGCCTGCGCCACGCCGCCGGTCCAGGCCCGCGCGCTGAGGAACACGTTGATAAACCCGGCGCCGGCGATCTCCGTTCTGCTTACCAGGGAATTCGGGGTGAGGGCCGCTTGAATGGCGCGGGCCAATTCCAGCGGATTGCGCTTGAGCTGTTTCGCCAGCCTAAGCGCAGCGCTGCTGGCAAATTCCCCGTGCTCGGCGATCTTGGGCCGATCCAGCTCCAGCGTGCCGTCGAACTCCGGCGCCACTACGGACACCGCCTGAGCCAACCACTGGGCGATCTGGTCCTTGAGGGATGAAGGCATGCTCGTGTAGAAAACCGCGGCCGGCGAGACGACGATTCATTCGGGTTGAAGTGGGCCGAATTATATCAGCCGGCTCTTCCCAACCCCCTCACCCCCAGCCCCTCTCCCCCTCGGAGGGGGAGAGGGTGGCCGATAGGCCGGGTGGGCTCAGAGCCACTCATGGCTCCTCGTCCAGGCGCTTTCCGTGACGGATATTGAGCTGCTTGAGTTTGCGATACAAATGGGTGCGCTCCAGTCCTGCCTTTTCCGCCACCCGGGTCATGCTGCCGCCTTCTTTCTGGATCAAATGTTCAAAGTAAAGGCGCTCGAAGGCATCGCGGGCTTCGCGCAGCGGTGCATCCAGCGAAACCGAATTTCCCAGGGCAGGGGTCGCGGCCTGCTTGAGGGGGGATAACACCCGGGACACTTCGTCGCCGTCGATTTCCTCCCCCAGTGAAGTGATTGCCAG
>JBAWGM010000370.1:0-3641 GCA_049592895.1 Thiobacillaceae bacterium
GATCCAGGCGACCGGTCGCGACATCAGCCTGGAGATCGATGGTGGAGTCGGACCGGGCAATATCCTGGAAGTCGCCGAGGCCGGCGTGGACACTTTCGTCTCCGGCTCCGCCGTGTTCGGCGCGGCCCAGGACAGCGACCCGCAGCGCTACAACAGCGTAATCGCCGCGATGCGCGCGGAGTTGGCGAAAGCGTGAACAGCAGGGGTCAGGATTCGGGATTCAGGGGGCAGGGGGGATGTGGTTCGCGCCCTTGAAACTTGCGCGGCCGCAGGCCGCACCATCCCTGACCCCTGACCCCTCGACAGATGAATTTCCCAATACCTATCAAAGCCATCGTCATCGACCTGGACGGCACCCTGCTCGATACGGCGCCGGACCTGGCGCATGCGGCCGAGCTGATGATGGCCGAGCTGGGGAGACCGTGCCCGTCTCAGGACACCATCCGCACCTATATCGGCAACGGCGTATCGCGGCTGGTGAAGCGGGTGCTTACCGGGCAAATGGATACTGAACCCGAAGCCGGCCTCTACGAGCTTGCCTTGCCCATCTACCAGAAACACTACGGCAAGCACGTGGCCGATCAGTCTCGCCCGTTCTTCGGTGTAGTGGAAGGTCTACAGGCTTTGAAGGCTGCGGGATTTCGCTTGGTCTGCATCACCAACAAGTCTGCGCAGTTCACCCACCCACTGCTCAAAGCCACCGGCCTGAGCGACTTCTTCGAGTTGATACTTTCCGGCGATGCCCTGCCCAGACGCAAGCCCGACCCGCTGCCGCTGCAGCATGCGTGCGAAACGTTCGGCATCCAGCCGCATGAACTGCTGCTGATCGGCGACTCGCTCAACGACACTCAAGCGGCCCGCGCCGCCGGCTGTCCGGTCTTCTGCGTGCCCTACGGCTATAACCGCGGCCGGCCGGTGACCGAGCTGGACTTGGACGCGGTGGTTCCGACGCTTGCGGAAGCAGCCAAACTGGTGGTAAAGGCATGACTGGCAGGGGGCGGAATCCAGGATTCGGGGGGCAGAAGTTGTGTCGCCGATGGTGGCGGATGTGGCATCTGGCGCGGGCGTAGCCCGCCCCAATACTGATTCCTGATCCCTGACCTCTGATCCCTGAACATGACTGAACAAGAATTCAATGAGTTGGCCCGCCAAGGGTATAACCGTATCCCCCTGGTCCGGGAATTGCCCGCTGATCTGGACACGCCGCTGGCCCTGTACCTCAAGGTGGCCAACGGGCCGTATTCCTACCTTTTGGAATCCGTGGTGGGGGGCGAGCGCTTTGGTCGCTATTCCATCATTGGCCTGCCGGCCCGCACGGTACTGCGGGTGTACGGGCGCCTGGTGCGGGTGGAGCAGGACGGGCAGGTGGTCGAGGAAGAGGAGGTTTCCGATCCCCTGAAGTTCGTCGAAACTTTCGCGGCCCGCTTCAGGGCAGCGTCCCTGCCTGGTCTGCCCCGGTTTGCCGGCGGCCTGGCCGGCTATTTCGGTTACGACGCTGTCCGCTATATCGAGAAGCGACTGGCCAACGCGCACAAGCCGGATGTGATACGAGCCCCGGATATTCTCCTGCTGCTGACGGAAGAGGCCCTGGTGGTGGACAATCTGAGCGGCCGCGCCACCCTGGTTGTCCATGCGGATGCCATGGAAGTTGGGGCCTACACCCACGCATTGGCCCGGCTGGATGAACTCGCCAGGCAGGTGCAACTGCCGCTCACGGCACCCCGGTTGGAGGCAGTGATGCCGGCCCGGGCCGACTCTGAATTTGGCGAGAATGCATTCAAGGCTGCCGTTACACGGGCCAAGGAATACATCGCTGCCGGCGACATCATGCAGGTGGTGCTGAGCCAACGCATGAGCCGGCCCTTTTCTGCCAGCCCGCTTACGCTCTACCGCTCCCTGCGCAGCCTCAATCCCTCACCGTACATGTTCTACTACGACATGGGCAATTTCCACATCGTGGGCTCTTCTCCGGAACTCCTGGTCAGGCTGGAGGACGACACGGTTACGCTGCGCCCCATTGCGGGTACCCGCCCGCGCGGAGATACGCGCGAAGCCGATCTTGCCTTGGAGCATGAACTGATGGCAGACCCCAAGGAACTGGCCGAGCATCTGCAGTTGCTTGACCTGGGGCGCAACGACGTGGGCCGGGTGGCCGTCACCGGCAGCATCCGGGTGACCGAGCAGATGGTCATCGAACGCTATTCCCATGTCATGCACATCGTTTCCAACGTGGAAGGCAAACTCAAGCCTGGCCTAAAGCCCATGGACGTGGTGCGCGCCACCTTTCCCGCCGGCACCGTTTCCGGCGCGCCCAAGGTCAGGGCCATGGAAATCATTGATGAGCTTGAGCCTTCCAAGCGCGGCGTCTATGCTGGTTCTGTAGGCTACCTGGGATTTACCGGCGCCCTCGATCTGGCCATAGCGATCCGCACCGCCGTCATCAAGGATGGCACGCTGTATGTCCAGGCCGGAGCGGGAATAGTTGCCGACTCGGTGCCGGAAAGTGAATGGATTGAAACCCAGAACAAGGCGCGGGCAGTTATCCGTGCCGCCGAACTGGTTCAGGCCGGAATTGAGCCGACCCTGGAGTAAGCGACGGATTCCTTGATATGGGTCAGGATTTCGGAATTATTCCGGATTCTGTTTAGGCCGATCAGCCATTATGGAAGCGCTGGGCAATTCATCGGCGCAGGATTCCGGGGAAGCCTGCTCGTGACGGCTCATCAAGTTGTAGGGGCACTCTTATAGGTAATGCTGGGCAGTCAACGCGTCAGTCAGCCATTCGGAGTGCTCTTTTTCTGTTGTTAGGTTACCGCAAAGGAGGCAACAAATGATCAGCAAAGCAATATTGACCGCATTGGGCGGGTTTCTGATGTTCGCAGGCCCGGTCCACGCCGGTGACGCCACTGCGGGCAAGGCCAAGGCCGAAGACTGTGCCGGGTGCCACGGGGATGATGGCAAGGGTGACGCGAAGAACCCAGGGCTTGCGGGCATGGCGGAACTCGATTTCGTCAAGGCCATGAACGAGTATAAGTCCGGGGCGCGTGCCAAGAGCAAGCAGATGACCAAAATTGCAAAGGGCCTGAGCGATGACGATATCGCCAACCTCGCCGCCTACTACGCAACCCTGCATTAAGGCCATTCCCTGTCAGCGCGGCCAACACCGCCTTGACATAAACCCCTGGCCCCCTGAAAGGGGTCGGGGGTGAGGGAAGGTCAAGCAAGCTCTTGTACCCCATACTCTTCGCCCCATACGCATCTGAAAGATAAAGATCACTTTTCTGGCGCAGCGTGCCGGGATTTCCAGTTCCCCCGCGGCCTATGTGCTTAATAAGGCCTCATTCACGCGCTTAGGACAGCGCAGATTCTCTCGGTCGATCCCGACCGGCCTCCATATGCGCTCAAGTCGCCCGGGCCCCCCAAGCCGCCTACCACATGCAATCTGGGCACCGATAAGAGTTGGAGCCATGTATCGCGCTGAGCGGCAAATGAACCTGTTGCCAATTTCGGCGAAAACATGCTTCAGGAGCGGACAGGCACACATTGATTTCCGTCGTTCTGCGATCTGATGGAAAATAATCCCTTCGCCAAATAGATTGAAGACCAGTTGATGCAGTATCCCAACACATCCGATCTGCAGG
>JBAWGM010000371.1:0-4428 GCA_049592895.1 Thiobacillaceae bacterium
GCCCAGGCGGTGAAGGTATTGACGGTCCTGAAGTCGGACGGCATCAGCATCGAAATGGAACAGGCGCCGATCGGCGGCGCCGGCTATGATGCGGCGCGCGACCCGCTGCCGGAAGCCACGCTGGCGCTCGCGCGCCAAGCCGATGCAGTGCTGCTGGGCGCGGTGGGCGGGCCTCAGTATGACGCGCTTGAGCGTCCCTTGCGGCCGGAGCGCGGCCTGCTGCGCATCCGCAAGGAGCTAAATTTGTTTGCCAACCTGCGTCCCGCGCTCCTGTATCCCGAACTGGCCTCCGCCTCCAGCCTCAAGCCGGAAGTGGTGGCCGGACTGGACCTCATGATCGTGCGCGAACTGACCGGCGATGTGTATTTCGGCCGGCCGCGCGGCATTGAAGTACGAAATGGCGAGCGCGTAGGCTTCAACACCATGCTCTACGCCGAATCCGAAGTGCGGCGGGTGGCGCATGTGGCGTTTGGCATCGCGATGAAACGCGGCAGGAAGCTGTGCTCGGTGGAAAAGGCCAATGTGCTGGAATGTTCCGAGCTTTGGAAAGAGGTAGTGATCGAGGTCGGCCGGCAATATCCCGAGGTGGCGCTGTCCCATATGTACGTGGACAACGCCGCCATGCAACTGGTGCGCAATCCCAAACAGTTTGACGTGATCGTTACGGGTAACATCTTCGGTGACATCCTTTCCGATGAAGCCTCCATGTTGTCCGGTTCCATCGGCATGCTGCCGTCGGCTTCCCTGGATCAGAACAACAAGGGCATGTATGAGCCCATCCACGGCTCGGCGCCGGACATTGCCGGAAGGAATCTGGCCAATCCGCTGGCCACCATATTGTCCGTCGGCATGATGTTTCGCTACACGCTCGGCGATTTGGCAACGGCTGAGCGCATCGACGACGCGGTAAAGAGAGTGATTGCCCTGGGTTATCGCACTGGCGACATCTGGACCGAAGGCACGAAAAAGGTCTCATGCAGCGAAATGGGCGATGCAGTGGTGAAACAGCTCTGAGTTAACCGCAGGGTTCGCAGAGTGCGCGGAGTGAAACAGGGCTTATTCTGCGAACGGTGCGCCAATACTGAACTTGGGAGAAAACTCGATGATGAAGGTGGGTCTGATCGGCTGGCGCGGCATGGTGGGTTCCGTGCTGATGGGCCGGATGAAGGAAGAACGCGATTTCGATCTGGTTGACCCGGTGTTTTTCACCACGTCCAACCCGGGCGGCAAGGGACCGGACATCGGCAGGGAGGTGCCGGCGCTGAAGGACGCGCGTTCGGTCGATGAACTGAAGGGTATGGACGCCATCATTTCCTGCCAGGGAGGCGACTACACGACCGAAATTTACCCCAGGCTGCGGCAGGCCGGCTGGAAAGGCTATTGGATCGATGCCGCCTCGACCCTGCGCATGGAGAAGGACTCCGTCATTATTCTGGACCCGGTGAACAAGCGGGTCATTCAGGACGCGTTGGCGCGCGGCGGCAGGGACTTCATCGGCGGCAACTGCACCGTGTCGCTCATGCTGATGGCCGTGGGCGGACTGTTCAAGGCCGATCTGGTGGAGTGGATCACGGCCATGACCTACCAGGCCGCGTCGGGCGCCGGGGCGCAGAACATGCGCGAGTTGCTGACCCAGATGGGGGAGTTGCACCGGGTTTCCAAGCTTCTGCTGGACGACCCCGCTTCGGCCATCCTCGACATCGACCGCGAGGTGGCAGGCACGCTGCGGGATGAAGCCTTCCCGGACGAGAATTTCGGCGTTCCGCTGGCCGGTTCACTGATTCCCTGGATCGACAGGGACTTGGGCAACGGGCAGTCCAAGGAAGAGTGGAAGGGCATGGCGGAAACCAACAAGATCCTGGATAGAAGCGCCGCGCCGGTTCCCATCGACGGGTTGTGCGTGCGGATAGGCGCGATGCGCTGCCATTCCCAGGCCTTGACTATCAAGCTCAAGAAGGATGTGCCAACGGCGGAAGTAGAAGAGCTGTGCGCGGCCCACAACGACTGGGTTAGGGTGGTGCCCAACGAGCGCGAGGCGTCCATGCATCATCTGACTCCGGCGGCGGTCACTGGGGCCCTTACCGTGCCGGTCGGACGGTTCCGTAAGCTGGCCATGGGGAGCGACTACCTGTCTGCCTTTACGGTGGGTGACCAACTCCTGTGGGGGGCAGCAGAACCCCTGCGCAGGATGCTGCGTATCCTACTGGAGCGCTGAATCATCAGTATTCTCCTTGGAAAAACTCGACAGGGCGCGGTTTTTGCTAAAGAATTGCGGGTGTTGGGCCGTCAGAGTGGATGTTAAAGCTTCAACAGCCTTTTGCAGGACTATCCCGGGAGGAATTACAGGATGAAATTACGTCCCATCGCACGCCATTTGCTCGCAGGCGCAGTACTGATGGCCTTGCCCATGTGGGCAGGGGCAGCCGGTCTGGGAAAACTGACCGTGAATTCGGCCCTGGGGCAACCCCTGTCCGCCGAAATCGACCTGATTGCCGCAGACAAGGCTGAGCTTGGCAGTATCAGCGCCAGCCTGGCCAGTACCCAAGCCTTCCAGGATGCGAAGATCGATTACGCACCCGCGTTGTCGAATCTGCGCTTTGTCGTGGAAAAGAAACCCAACGGCAAGGCGGTGCTGAAGGTGACCTCCACCAAGCCGGTGAACGATCCCTTCATTGACATGCTGGTGGAGCTGGACTGGGCTTCCGGGCGTCTGGTTCGTGAATACACCCTGCTATTGGACCCCCCTGAGATGGCGTCAACTCAGACGATCGCGCCAGTCACGGTCCGTGCGCCGGTCGCCACCGCGCCCGAGTCTGCGACCAAGCCGGCTCCCAGCCCCGCGCCGACGGAAGTCGCGACACCGATTCCCAGCAAGGCCGCCACCGCCTCGGCCGGGAAACGCGCGGGCAGATCCGCCCAACCCCAGCCCAAGCCAGCATCCGGCGAAGAAGAGTCCCAGGCGGCAAGAGCGAGAGTGGCAGCGCCTGCCGGCGCTACGGAAGGTCCGATCCGGGTCAAGCGAGGAGACACCCTGAGCAAAATTGCGAGGCGGGTGAAGCCTGGCGGCGTGACACTTGACCAGACGCTGGTGGGCTTGTTCCAGGCTAACAGCCGCGCCTTTGAAGGCAGCAATATGAACCGACTCAAGGCCGGAGCCAAGTTGAAAGTCCCGCCGGGCGACGAAATGGCCCTGGTCAGTGCGAAGAAGGCGCGCGAGGAAATTCAGCTTCAGGCATCGGATTGGCAGGCCTACCGGCAAAAACTCGCCGAAAGCGTCGCAAGGGCTCCGGAGAGGCCTGCCAAGAAAGCACAGACCAGCGCCGGAAAGATCACCACCAAAGTGGAGGGCAAGTCGCATCCCCAGGCCGGCGAACCCAGGGATGTGCTCAAGTTGTCCAAGGTTGTGACGCCACCAGCCTCTGCAGTCGCCGCTACCGCCCAGGCTGAAGCGGCCAAGAAGCAGGCCATGGACAATGCCATGGCAGAGGATGCGGCCGCCAAAGCCAAGGCCCAGAAAGAGGCAAGTGATCGCGCGGCCATGCTGGAGAAGCAGATCCAGGACATGCAGAAGCTGGTAGATGAGAAGAACAAGAAGCAGGAAGCGGAAAAACTCGCCGCGGCAGATCAAACCATGCTTGCGAAGCCCAACAAGCCTGCCCCTGCGCCGGTCGTTGGGGCCCCGACGGAAAGTCCCAGTTGGACGGACACGTTCAGGAACAACCCGCTTTACATGCTGGGCGGGGGCGCAGTGGTCCTGTTGGGCAGCGCCTTATGGTGGATGATGGCTGGCCCCCGTCGCAAGAAGCCGATCAGCACCTTTGACGACAGCATCATGACCGGGAGCGACCTCAAACCCAATGTTGTCAGGGGTGTGGCGGCATCCGGCGGCGCGGTGAATACCGGTGATACCTCATTCCTGACTGACTTCAGCCAGGCAGGGATGGGAAATATTGATACCCACGACGTGGATCCCATCGCTGAAGCCGAGGTCTATATGGCCTATGGCCGCGATGCCCAGGCTGAGGAAATCCTCAAGGAAGCCCTCAACAAATCCCCGGATCGACAGGAAATTCGAATCAAGTTGCTGGAAATTTACGCCGCGCGCAAGAACGTCAGCGCGTTTGACAAGGTCGCCGGCGAATTGCATGCAGCCCTCGGCGAAGAAGAATCGCCGATTTGGCAAAAGGCCGCAGAGATGGGCCGCGCGCTGGACCCCAGCAATCCGCTTTACGGAGGCAAGCCCGCGGAGTTCGAAGGAATGCCAGAAGCCGAGGTTCCGGGCGCGGCAACTGCGGGCGCAGCCGCCGAGTCGACGGCGCTTGAGTCATCGCCGCCGGAATCAGTGCCCGCCGAGGAGTCTCCCGAAGCGATGGCGTTCGAGAGCGCGGGTCAGGTCCTGAATTTTGATAGTCACATGGACACCATGAG
>JBAWGM010000372.1:0-2894 GCA_049592895.1 Thiobacillaceae bacterium
CGAAGCGTGCATGCAGGACGGTTGCGTGCCGGTGCAGACTTTTCCTTGCGACGGGAATTGCGGGACGCAGATGAGTTAGCCGCGATACCAATTGATGCTGCTGCCAGCGTCGGCGCTCGAGCACCATTAGAAAATGACGATGCATGCGCCCAGCGAGTTGCACCAGGCTTAGCTGCAGGGCGGCCAAACGTTCTTCAGGATGTTTGAGTCTGTGCGCCAGACTGTCCAGTAGCTGGGCATAAGTCTGTTGTTGATGCCCGAGGAAACGCTTGAGCCGGTCGGCGATCAGCTACAGCTTGTCCAGTAATTCGGCCCGATTGGGGCTGGCAATCTCGGCTGCAGCCGTCGGCGTGGGTGCACGTAGATCGGCGACAAGATCAGCCAATGTGAAATCCGTCTCATGGCCGATGCCGGTGATCACCGGGATGCTACAGGCGGCCACTGCACGTGCCACAGCTTCATCATTGAAACACCACAAGTCTTCAATACCGCCGCCACCGCGGCACAGGATCAGCAGTTCACATTCATGGCGTGCCGAGGCGAGGAGGAGAGCCTGGGCAATCTGCGCCGCGGCACTCTTGCCCTGGACCGGCGTGGGATACAGTATCACGCGTATGCCAGGCATGCGGCGGCGCAAAGTGGTGAGAACATCCTTGAGCGCGGCTGCCTGTGGTGAAGTGACGATGCCCAGGGTCTTGGGAAACGGGGGCAGGGGTTTCTTCAGGTCGGGGTCAAACAAACCCTCCTTGGCCAGCTTGGCCTTGAGTCTATCGAACGCTTCATAGAGCGCGCCCAACCCGCCCCGCCGCATGATTTCCACGTTAAGCTGAAAGTCGCCGCGTGGTTCGTACAGTGTCGGAAGCCCCCGGATCTCAACCTGCTGGCCGTTTTCAGGCTCCCAATCGAGGAACTGATTCTTGTGCCGGAAAAAAGTGCAGCGAATCTGGGCAGAATCATCCTTAAGCGAAAAATACCAATGACCGGAGCTTGCCGCGCTGAAATTGGAGATTTCCCCTTGCACCCACAGCAGCGGTAGATTGGATTCCAGCAGGCGCCGCGCCATCCGGTTGAGTTCGGCCACTGTGAGAATAGGGGACTGCGAAGCGCCGTCGCCCGGTTCACGCTCGAGATAGTCATCCACTGTCATCGCATCGTCACGTGTAGATTTTATGAAAAAGGCCTTGACAAGGGATCAATTAGATAAGCTTTTGAATATTAAAGAAACAGTCCCATGCCCTCAGATTAGGCATCAGTAAGGAAATCATCGCTGTTCACCACACCAAGCGGGGCAGGAATAAACTGCCAACAAATTTATCCACAGTATTTGTGGAGAACTATCCGGGCGAGCTCGATAACAATCAGTTCCATTGCCTATCGCGGCATTACCCTTGCCGAAGCCAGCAGTGCAGGATAAAGTCGCACTGTTTTTTTTCCTTCCTTGGGGACTACGTGTGTTAGCTCTTCTAGAGGCCGCCGGTTGGCCAATTTGGCTCTTGGTTCTGGCATCTATCCTGGCTATGGCCATCATTATCGAGCGATTTTACTCGCTGCGGGCAAGCGAAGTGGCCCCGGGCGGATTGCTGGCACAGGTGGTGACAGAGTTCCGCAACAAAGGGGTGACGGTCGAATCCCTGAACAGACTCGCTGCCGACTCTTCCCTCGGCCAGGTGTTCGCAGCAGGCCTGCGCAATGCGAGAGCTCCGAAAGAAGTGATGAAGGAATCCATCGAGGAAGCAGGGCGCCTGGTTACCCATGATCTGGAGCGATTTCTGGTATCGCTGGGCACCATCGCGGCAGTGGCGCCGCTGCTGGGTTTGTTCGGCACGGTAATCGGCATGATAGAAATCTTCGGTTCCCAGGATCCCACCGGCGGTAACCCGGCGCAATTGGCCCATGGCATTTCAGTCGCACTCTACAACACCGCCATGGGCCTGATCGTGGCAATTCCGTCGATGATCTTTTATCGTTACTTCAGGGCTCGCGTTCACGATTTTGTCGTTGAAATGGAGCAGCAGGCGATCAAGCTGGTGGAAATCGTTCACGGTGACAGACCGTGAATTTTCAGAATGAGCGCCGGGTGGAAGATCCGGAAATCAATCTGATTCCCCTGATCGACCTGTTTCTGGTCATTATCATTTTCCTCATGGTGACGACCACCTATTCGCGCTATGCAGAGTTGAAGATCAATCTGCCCTCGGCGGCTGGCGAACGGAGTCCGCAGCGTCCCAATCAAATCAATGTCACCATAGACGCCAAAGGGCAGTGCCAGATTGGCGACAAGGTGTTGGCCAATACCTCGGTCCCGTCCTTGACAGAGGCCTTGAAACAGGCGGCTGGCGGTTTAACCGAGCCCGTCGTCGTCATCAGTGCGGATGCGCAAACGCCGCATCAGGCCGTGATCCATGTAATGGAAGCGGCACGTGAACAAGGGTTGGTCAGGGTAACCTTCGCCACCCAGTCCGCAGACGAATAAGCCATGCGCCACTGGCGCAGCTTGAATCCAGTCAGCTTTCTTCTGCTGCCCATGGCTGGCATGTTTTGGTCGGCGGTCAGGCTGCGTCGCTGGCTGTACAAGCAGAATTTCCTGCGATCCTATCACCTCGGGGTGTCGGTGGTGGTGGTGGGAAATATCACCTCCGGTGGCACAGGCAAGACACCGCTCGTCATCGCCCTGGTCAAGGCGCTGCAACAACTCGGGTACCGGCCCGGGGTGGTGAGCCGCGGCTATGGCGGGACGCACACGACCCCGGGACTCGTTACCGGACAAAGCGACCCAACCAGCGTAGGGGATGAACCGGTGCTGATCGCATGGAAAACCGGCACACCGGTGGCCGTGGGGCGGGATCGCGTGGCGGCAGCGAGGCTGTTGCTTGCGCGCAGCCCCGGTATCGACG
>JBAWGM010000373.1:0-1536 GCA_049592895.1 Thiobacillaceae bacterium
ACGGCGATCTCGACTTGCGGGATGCGGTCACTGTTGGACAATTGGTTGATAAGTGTTCTCATGGGCTGAATCAGATTCGCCGCCGCGGGATGTAATACCGCGCAGCTATGCATGTCGGCGATGAAGCTCGAGCGCTTTTCATGGAAACCCACCAGCACGCCGCCTTTCTTCAGCACCTTGCGCACTGAAAGCCTGGCCCGATAGCGGTAGCCCCAGTAAGGACCATGCAGCGCCGGCAACAGGGATTCCGCGTTGACTTTGCCTATCCTTGCCAGGTTTTCTTCCAGCACCCGCTGCTTGACCGCGACCTGCGCCGAGGGTTCAAGATGCTGCAGCGAACACCCTCCGCAGCGGCCAAAATGCGGGCAACGCGGGATGGCCCGCTGGGCGCTGGGTCTCAGGATGGAAACCGCATTGGCCGAGTCGTACTTGGGATGCCTGCGGAAGACGCTGACTTCTGCTTTCTCTCCGGTCAGCGCCCCGTCAACAAAAACCACCTTGCCATTGATGTGTGCTACGCCATGGCCTTCGTGGTCGAGCGATTCGATCTCAACGATGGGATTGATGGATGGCGCATTCATGCTTCATGCTTGCCACGCGGCGAGAAATTGCTGCCAGTGCGGGGCGCCGGATTTGCCCAGTTCAGCGCGGACCTTTTCGCACCCGGCTTGGTAGGCATCGGCGGTCAGCGTACCCCGCATCTGTTCGAAGCGCAGCCAGACCAGATAGGTGTTCACCACGTCGGTTTCGCAGTAATCGCAGATCTCGGCGAGTCTTCCCTGCTCGTAGGCTTCCCACACCTTGCTGCCGTCCATCCCCAGCTTGCCTGGAAAACCGCACAGCCTGGCCATATCGTCCAGGGGAGCGTTGGCCCGGCCGGCATACATGGCAAGCACGTCCATCAGATCGAGGTGGCGGGTGTGATAGCGATTGAGGTAGTTGTTGTACTTGAACTCCCGCTCCTCGTCGCCCCATTCCCAGTATCGTTGTGCCGTTACCCCGTTTATCAAGGCGCGAAGATTGAGTGCCGGCAGATCGAAGCCGCCACCGTTCCAGGACACCAGTTGCGGGGTATAGCGGTCAACGCCGTCAAAGAATCGCTGGATGATTTCCTTTTCGGACTCTCCGTCGCGCCCCAGGGTCCAGACTTTGAACTGGTCGCCGGTTCGCAGCGCACAGGAAATTGCGACTACCCGATGCAGGTAATGCGGCAGAAAATCGCTGCCGGTTTGTTGGCGGCGGGCCAGCAACGCCATTTCAGCAACTTCGTGAGCAGTCAGTTTGGGCGGCAGGTCATGCAGACGCGCATAGCCCGCGGCATCGGGGATGGTCTCAATATCGAATGCGAGAACGGTTGACACAATAGGACCTGAAAAAAATCGCTATTTTACCGCCCGGGTTGAAGCTGGCAGCTTGCGTCGGGAGACCGAAGGGAAAGCGAGGTCAAATCAATTGCTTATCGAGTTCTTCTGCCACTAGCAGCGCTTCGAGGTGGGTGGCGGATACCTCATCCAGGGTCAACCCGAGACTCAAGGC
>JBAWGM010000374.1:0-2773 GCA_049592895.1 Thiobacillaceae bacterium
GGGAGAGCCGGATTGAGGAAGGGCACCTGATGTCGGATCACGTGCACATGTTGATATCGATCCCGCCGAAGTATGCGGTATCGCAAGTGGTGGGGTTCATCAAGGGCAAGAGCGCGATCCACTTGGCACGGGTGTACGGTGAACGGAAGCGGAATTTCGTGGGCCAGCACTTCTGGGCTCGGGGATATTTTGTTTCGACGGTAGGCCGCGACGAAGCGGTGATCCGGGAGTACATCAGGAACCAGGAGCAGGAGGACAAACGACTGGACCAGATGAACCTATGGTGTTGACTGGCCACCGTAGGGTGGCCCAGAGAAGTCGGGGCCGCGTAAGCGACCCCGAATAGCCGCTTCGAGCGGCTCACAACCTAAAGCCCCCGGCTTTGCCCTGAGTATGTCCCACATTTTTTGCTGGACACGGCGCAAGCATTGAGCTAGCATGAGCCGGTGCAAATTAGTGGCCGAGAGTTTTCCGACAATGTTATTGAGCGTATCCGCCTGCGCGTGCAGGCGGACGGCGAGCTGACGCGCACCGGATTATCGCGAGAGGTCTGTGAGTGGCTGAACTGGCGTGGTCACGACGGGCGGGTCAAGGACATGAGTTGTCGCGTCGCCTTATTGAAGCTGCAGCGCCGTGGTGTCATCGAATTGCCGCCGGCCCAGCCGGTGGCATTTGGCCGAGTGGATACGGATGCTGGCGCGGGCTGCGCTTGGCCAACGGTGGATTCGACACTCGCCGAACTGGGGCCGGTGTGGCTCGTGCCGGTCGCAGGCGAAGAACTGTCCGGGCAATGGCGGGCGATGTTTCGTGCCCACCACCCGCTGTCTGACGGGCCGCTGTGCGGCGCGCAGATACGCTATCTGGTGGTGAGCCCGATCGGTCTGATCGGTGGGCTGAGCTTTAGCAGCGCAGCCTGGCGGTTGGCGCCCCGGGACGCATGGATTGGCTGGGATGAGTCGGCCCGCCAAGGTGGCTTGGCGAAAGTCGTTGGGAACAGCCGGTTCCTGATTCTGCCGACGGTCAACGTGCCCAACCTGGCCTCGCACGTCTTAAGTCTGGCCGTGACTCGACTGGCGGATGATTGGCAAGTCCGCTATGGTGTGCGCCCGGTGCTCGTCGAGACCTTCGTCGATCGCACACGCTACCGCGGCACCTGTTACCGGGCAGCGAACTGGGTGTATCTTGGCCAGACTCAAGGTCGCGGTCGGCAGGATCGAGCGCATGCGAAGACGGCGACGGCCAAGGATATCTGGATTTATCCGTTGCAGTCGGACTGGCGAGCGCAGTTGATCAGCGATACGGGCGCCATTTTGCCAGTGCGGACTGCCGTAGCCGATTGGGCAGAGGAAGAATTTGGTGGGTGCGGATTGCCCGATGCGCGGCTGCAGGATCGGCTATTGACGCTGGCGCGGGATTTTTACGCCCGTCCGACGGCCAACCTGCCACAATCCTGTGGCAGCCGGGCGAAGACCAAGGCGGCCTACCGCTTCCTGGAGCATGAAGAGACCGCGATGCAGACACTCATGCAACCCCACTATCGTGCGACCGAGGCACGGCTGGCCAAGGAAGCGGTGGTCCTGGCGGTACAGGATACGACCAGCCTCAACTACACGACGCACGCGGCGACCGAGGGTTTGGGGCCAATCGGCTCCTGGCCCAAGGGTCCGCAGGGGCTGCACCTGCACAGCACGCTGGCCTTCAGCACGACCGGCACGCCATTGGGTTTGGTGGATGTCCAGTGCTGGTCACGCGATGTCGAATCCTTTGGCAAGAAGGCCAAGCGCCACAGCCTGCCCATCGAGGAGAAGGAAAGCTACAAGTGGATCGTGAGCTACCGGGCGGTGGCATCGATCCAGAAACGCTGTCGCAAGACCATGTTGGTCAGCGTCGGGGACCGCGAAGCGGATATCTATGAACTGTTTCAGGAAGCCCTTGCCGATCCCAACGGGCCGAAACTCCTGGTACGGGCGGAACACAATCGGCAGGTGCAGGCCGAGCAAGGACTCTTGTGGCCCACCCTCGAAGCGCAACCGATCAGCGGCGTCCAGATGCTGCAGGTGCCGCGCCAGGGTAGTCGCGCCGCCCGCGAAGCCCGCCTAGCGATCCGCTTCGCCCCAGTCACGCTCGCCGCACCGACCGGTCACAAACGCGAAGCGCCATTGCGCGTGTGGGCGGTACTGGCGCAGGAAGAACAGGCACCAACCGGTGTAAAGCCCCTTCAATGGCTGTTGCTCACCACCGTGCCGGTGGACAGTTTCGAACAGGCGATCGAGAAGCTGCAATGGTATGCCCGCCGCTGGGGCATTGAGGTCCTGCACCGTACGCTTAAAAGCGGCTGCCGTATCGAACAGCGGCAGCTGGGTCAGGCCGATCGCCTGGAAGCCTGCCTGGCCATTGATCTGGTTGTGGCTTGGCGCATCTTCCATTTGACCAAGCTCGGCCGCGAGGTGCCGCACGCCCCTTGCACCGTCTATTTCGAGGAGGCCGAATGGAAAGCGTTGTTGGCCTTCAGCAGCCGCAACCCGGCTGCGCCCGACAAGCCGCCCAGCCTGCGCGAAGCGATTCGCCTCGTCGCTACGCTGGGTGGCTTTCTCGGACGCAAAGGCGATGGCGAACCGGGCACGCAAAGCTTGTGGCTCGGCCTCCAACGCCTTGATGACATCGTCGTCATGTGGCGCGTCATGCGATCTGCGACACAATCTCCCGTGTCCAGCGACCTGGATTCTGGGTAAGGATCAGGGCAAAGCCGGGGGCTTTAGGTTGTGAGCCGCTC
>JBAWGM010000375.1:0-1586 GCA_049592895.1 Thiobacillaceae bacterium
ATCAAAGCGCTGGCAGTTCCATATCATCCGCGACCAAGCGTGTGACCAAGACCATGTCGCACATGACCGGCAGCGCCACGGCGGCCGTGCTCAGCACCATGGCGGCTGGCGTCCGCAGCGGCACTGCCCTGGTCGGCGGCGAATATTCGCTCGACCCGACGGACGGCCGCTTCCACCGCATCCACGCCAAGGCAATTGGCCTCAAATGTGCGGCCTGTCATGCCAGCGACACGTACCCGGAAAACGTTCTGTTCCTGCGCAAGGCCGAGTTTCCGCACGATGTCGATGGCCAGAAGGTCAAGGCGGTGAACCGGGCCCTGTGCATCGGCTGCCATTCCGAAGGCAGCGTTGCGACACCGTTCTATAACATCACGGCAAAGTGATCCACCCCCTCTGCGGAGGGAAACGAGAGCAACGGATGAGCGAGAACACGCACCAGGCTTCGGCGGAAGACCGAAGCCATTTTTTTTGGTGGCTGGGCGAATGGTTTCTGCACCCGCCGGCACCGGAGCAGCTCGCCAGCCTGAGCGCCGATCCACAGCCACTCGGGCCGCCGTCTGACACTTCGGACACCCTGGATGCAGCCTGGCTTGCCCTTGGCGCACTCGCGCCTGCGTCCGACGCTGCCACGCTGGAACGGCTGGGCGCGGAGTTCACGCGGCTCATCTCCGGCATACAGGAAGGACTGGGGCCGCCGCCGCCGTTCGAATCGGTGTGGCGCGAAAACCGTCTCATCGGCGAAAGCACTGTCGCGGTGATTGAGGCCTACGCCCGGACGGGTTTCGCTGACATCGACCCCGAGGCGGGGCCGCAGGATCATGTGGGCGTGGAACTCAAGTTCATCGCCCTGCTCGCGCTGCGCGAAGCGCAAGCCTGGCAGGCAGATGATGCAAGTACCGCGCGACAACGCGCCAGCCAGCAGCTGGATTTCCTGCAGGCGCACCTGGCCGCCTGGGCGCCAACCTGGGCAAATGCGATCATCGAGCACGCCCGCGAGCCCCTGTTCGTCGCCCTCGCGGGGCTGCTCAAGGCCGGCTTGGGACAAGCAGCCGCCGAGCTGGAAGAGATTCTGCATTCGACAGAGAACGCAACGGCTGGCACGCATGCAATCCACCGCCATTGAGGCTGCCCGCGCGGCGGCTGACAAGCTGCCCCTTCCCGCGACTGCAGCCGTGCACTTCACGCCCGGCGATTGCGCTCTGCTCATCGGCCCTGCCGAATTGCTGCTCAAGCGGCTGGAAGCCGTGCGTATCGCGGGCCTGCGTCCCACGCTGCTTTGCACCGGCCCCGACGACGCGGCCCGCCTGCCGCATGGGTTGCGCGCGCTGGCCGGGCAACTGGCCGGCTTATCCGGTTGGATGGGGGCCTTTCGCGCCCGCCTGCACACGGCGAGAGGCCCTGCGGACCTGACCCCCCTTTCTTTCCATGCAGACGGCCATTTCGACTGGGTGCTGGATTTCACCGGCGGCAAGCCGCCCGGTCTGGGAGTGGCGCCACTCGGCCACTACAGCCTGGCGCCGGATGATTACCCGGCGCTGAAGCAATCCCTGCTGGAAATCGCCCAGCGGGTACGCGCAGGCTTTGAT
>JBAWGM010000376.1:0-3621 GCA_049592895.1 Thiobacillaceae bacterium
GCATATACTCGCGCAGCTGGGCAAAGGAAGCAAGCTGCTAAAATTTCGGTTTTCGCGCACCGTTGACTCGATGAACCTGTTCCTGCAGTTGCTGTTCTTTCTCCTGCTCATCCTGCTGGCGGCCGAGGTGTTCGTCAATGCACTGGAGCATTTGGGCGAGCAACTCAATATCTCCGAGGGCGTGACGGGGTCTGTGTTTGCCGCGGTCGGGACGGCCTTGCCCGAGACCCTGGTGCCCCTGCTGGCGATTTTTGCCGGTAGCGGCAGCAGCAAGGTCAATGAGGAAATCGGGGTGGGCGCGATTCTGGGGGCGCCGCTGATGCTGTCCACCCTGTCCCTGTTCATGATGAGCCTCGCAGTGCTGAAAAAACGCGGACCCAAGGGTCACCTGACTCCGGAGAAAACCGGCCTCAAACGCGACCTGGATTTCTTTCTGACGGCTTTCAGCCTGGCGTTTGTCGCCTTGTTCATCCCGCATGGCGAGGCCTGGGTGAGGGTGATGCTGGCCTTTGTCATGGTGATGACTTATTTCGTCTACCTGCTGATGACGCTGAAAGCATCGTCCGGACTGGTGGCCGATGGCCATGCCACCGAGGCGGAGAAGCCGATGTGGCTGACGCGAATCGGCTTGCCGCAGAACCTTCCGGTCATTCTGCTGCAGCTCGCCTTGGCATTGGCACTTCTGGTTGCCGGAGCCGAAGGATTCATTGGCGGTGTCGAGCAAGCCGCGCCTGTCCTCGGCATCTCCGCCCTGCTGTTGTCCCTCATGATCGTGCCCATTGCAACGGAATTGCCGGAGAAGGTGAATTCCATTTTGTGGATACGCCGCCACAAGGACACGCTGGCCTTCGGCAACATCACCGGAGCCATGGTGTTTCAGGGCACACTGTTGCCGGCAATCGGCATCTCCCTGACCACCTGGGCGCCGCAAAAGGAAGTGCTGTTGGGTGTGGCTTTCACCCTGATCGGCGCCGGCTGGCTGCGTTTCCGCCTGTCGTCCGGTGGCTTGCGGGTGAGGGATTTGTGGTTGAACGGCGCCCTGTATGTAATTTATCTGACGCTCGCTTTGGCCTGATCAACGCCGCAGGATCAGCCAGCTGACATACGCCAGCAACACCAGAATCACCGGCAGCACGATGACAAATACCTTGCGCGCTCCGGCGACGATCTGCGCACTCTTGTCCTGAATCTGCTCAGCGCGCTGGTTGAGCTTTTCCGCCCGCTCAAATTGTCTGGACACCAGGGCGAATTGTTCCTGCTGAAGTGTCAGGCTTTCCTGCTGACGCTGCAATTGCAGCCGCTGATCGTCGCGGATTTCACGCAGCAGGGAGGCAATCTCCTCAGTCTGTTGTTCGGTCATGATGCTTCCTGTCCTTATCCGATACCAAGCCGCTGCAGCCGGTAGCGCAGGGAGCGGAAGGTAACGCCCAGCAGGCGGGCTGCTGCGGTCTTGTTGTGGCGGGTTCTTTCCAGAGCCTGTTCGATGGCGGACTTCTCCAGCCGGTCGAGATAATCCTGCAGGGGATAGAGGCTGTCCGAGCCTGTTTCGCTTGTGTTAACCAGGCTTGCGTCCGGCGCCAGGTTAAGGTCACTCGTCCGCAGAACGGGTTGATCCGCCAGTGCCACCGCCCGTTCCAGAATATTTTCCAGTTCGCGCACGTTGCCGGGGAAGGCGTAGGCCCTGAGTGCCGCTTCCGCGTCGGCTGACAGACGATGGCTGCCGCCCATGCGCCTGAGAATGACGGCGGCGATGTCCGCGACATCCTCCGGCCGCTCGCGCAGGCTGGGCATGATCAGTTCGATGACATTGAGGCGGTAATAAAGGTCCTGGCGGAACTGCCCCGCTTCCACCAGCTTGCCGAGGTTCTGGTGGGTGGCGCTGACGATCCGCACGTCCACCGGCTCTTCCTGATTGCTTCCCACCCGGCGCACCTTCTTCTCTTGCACGGCGCGCAGCAGCTTGACCTGCATGCTCAGGGGCAGATCGGCCACTTCGTCGAGAAACAGGGTGCCACCTTTCGCCGACTGGAACACGCCCTCATGGTCGCGGTCCGCACCGGTGAACGCACCCTTCTTGTAGCCAAACAGCTCGCTCTCCATCAGGGTTTCCGGGATGGCGCCGCAATTAAGCGGAATAAACGGCCCGCCGGCACGGCCGCTCTGCTGGTGGATGAGGCGAGCCGCCAGTTCCTTGCCGGTGCCGGATTCGCCGCTGATATGAAGCGGCGCCTGGGTGCGTCCCAGCTTGCCAATTTGAGTGCGGATTTCAACCATGGCGGAGGAGCGGCCGATCAAGCCGGTTGCATCGTCGCGCGCTTGACCGGTAGCGTCCGGCACCGTGAGAGCCATTTTTACCAGGGCGCGCAACTGGTCCAGGGAGACGGGTTTGGCGAGGTAGTCGAATGCCCCCGCCTTGAGCGCTGCCACGGCGTTTTCCGCCGTGCCGTAGGCAGTGATGACTGCCACCGGGACGTGCGGGCAATGTTCGGCAATATGCTGCACCACGTCCAGACCCTGGCCGTCGCCCAGGCGCATGTCAGTCAGGCACAGATCGTAGCCGCCCTGCTTGGAATGGCGGTCAAGCTTGCTGCAGGCTTCGGCCACGCTGGCCGCCCGATCTGTGTCCAGGCCCATTTTGGCCAGGGTGAGCTCCATCAGGTCGAGCAGATCCGGCTCGTCGTCCACCAACAGAATCTTGGGAGCGCTGGCGCCTAACATGCGCCGGCCTCCAGGCTGAGCCTGAAACAGGTGCCAGCCTCAATGCCGGTTTCTTCCAGTTGTGCCTGATTGGCCTCGGCCAGTTCTCGGGCGATATACAAGCCGAGGCCGATGCCCTGGGACTCGGTAGTGAAGAAGGGCTCAAACAGGCGCTCCCGGTCACTGGCTGAGATACCTGGGCCATCGTCCCGAACATCCAGTTGCAGTTGACTGCTTTGAATCTGCGCCGACAGCCGCACAGAACCGGGATCCTTGCGGCTGTGGCGCCAGGCGTTGCGCCCCAGGTTCCAAAGGATCTGGCGCAAGTGCTGGGGATCAAAACAGATCGGCGGCAAATCGGCTGGCATAGCCAAGATGACGGCGTTTTCCGGCAAATCTTCAGCTAGGCGCCACTCGTGCAGCCAGACTGGCAGAAAATCCCCCAGAAGCAGGGTTTCCGGCTTGAGCCGGTCGCGCCGGTTAAGCATCAGCACATCGCTGACCAACCGGTCCAGCCGACGGACATTGTTCTCAATCAGGCGGATCAGTTTTTCAGACGCCGATGTGGTGGCCGCTTCTTCCCGCAGTAATTGGGAGGCCTGCTGTATGGCGGAAAGCGGGTTGCGGATTTCATGGGCGATATTGGCAGTAAGCTGCCCGAGGGCGGCCAGTTTTAGCTGACGGGCGATCTGTTCGCGGCGGTTCAGGTCTTCCAGCACAATCACGACCCCTTCTCCGGCAGGCAGCGGATGGTAGCGGGGCAGGAAGCGCCGGCCGTGGACCGCGAGGGCCTGGGCATGGTCCGAGGTCGGGGCGTGCACGGCCTGCCATTGGTTGCCGAGCATGGGCGCGTACAGGTTCAGAGGCTCCCTCGGCAGAGGCGGGCGCTGGGTTCCCATAAGCCGGCTCGCGGCTTCGTTGGCA
>JBAWGM010000377.1:0-3177 GCA_049592895.1 Thiobacillaceae bacterium
ACTGCCGCGTCGTGCCCGCCGACGGCGTGTCCGATCACTGCGCCCGTGGCGCCGCCAAGCAGCGCGCCAAGCACTTCATCCGATGCGCTGGCGTTGCCTGCCGCGACCGTGAGACCTGCCATCAGGGCCAAGGGAATTGCAAATCTGGCTTTCATCATTTCGCTCCTTCGTGGCGGGTTGCCACGATTCCACTCTAGGGGGCGGGCGTTACCACGGGATTGCGTACTTGTAACCAGTTGTTACAAGACCTGTGGGAGTGCCGGGGCGCGAGAATGAACCCAGGGCGGGTTCTCATCCCAACCAGCGCACAAACAAAAATGCCACCGCAGGGGTGGCATTTGAGTTCGATGGTGGAGGCGGCGGGAATCGAACCCGCGTCCGCAAGTCCTCTACAGCAAGTTCTACATACTTAGTCCGGTGATTTGGATTTAACCTGCATCACGCCCGCCGAACAGGCTTGATACCAGCGAGCTGCCTTGTGTTTGACCTTGTCCAAAGCAGCCCTGAACAAGGCGATCATACTGATATTACCCTACTGCCGGTTGCCCGGCCCCGCTCGTATGCTAGCGGGTGTAGGGTCTGGCGCGATTAAGCGGCCAGAGCGTACGTTTCGTCGTTTGCGTTTAAACGATTTCGGTTGGATTTACGAGGTCGGCCGACCCTCGGTATGCCCTCCACTGCTTTGCAACCCACGTCGAAGCCAGGTCGCCCCCAGTATTGCTCAATTAGAGCCTTCGGCCAGCCGAAAGTTCTTCCGCAACCATCTCATTATACCTCAGACCCAGGGCAGGGCTTGATGGGTAAGGGCAACGGCTACCAGATAGGCGAACACGGCAAGGGCGAGCAAGAAGGCGGTGATGCGGATAGGTCGGGTCTTGCCGCGTTTTAGTGCGATGGTGCCCAGGACGATGTAGGCGAGCAGGGCCAGCAGTTTGGCGGTGAGCCAGCCATTGACGAAAGGGTATTGGCGCAGCAGGACAGCCAGGCCGATCCCACTCGCCAGCAGGATGGTGTCGTTCACATGGGGCAGGATTTTCACCCAGCGCGCCTGCAGGCGGGGGGAATCGGCCGTCATCCAGATCCCGCGCAGGACAAACAGCGGCAGGGTGATGGCTACCGTGCTGACGTGTATCAGTTTGACCAGGCCGTAGTCCATCAGACGCAGCCCCTCAGTCGAGGTAATCGAGAATCTGCGCCGGGCTGGCGACCAGGCCGCGCGCGCCCCAGGCTTGCGGCTGGTCGGTGACGGCCAGATAGCCCCACAGCGCAACCAGCGCTGGCATCCTGGCGGCCACGGCGGCTTCGACGTCGCGTGCTGCATCGCCCACGTAGATGCAGTGTTCCGGCTTGTGCCCGGCTTCCTCCGCGGCATAGAGCAGAGGGCAGGGATGGGGCTTGGGCTGCGGACAGGTGTCGCCGCTGACGATGCAGGCTGCCCGGTCGGCCAGATCCAGCATCGACAGCAGAGGCTCGGTAAAGCGGGCAGGCTTGTTGGTGACCACGCCCCAGGCAATGCCGCGATCTTCCAGTTCGCCCAGCAGATCCAGCACGCCATCGAACGCGCGCGAATGGCGGCTAAGGTTGTCGGCATAAAGCTGAAGGAATTCTTCCCGCATGGTGGCGAACTGCGGATCATCGGGGCGCAGATCAAACCCCAGGAACATCAGGCCGCGGGCGCCATGGGAAGCTTGGGGCCGGATGACTGCATCTTCAAGCGGAGCCATGCCATGCCGGGCCCGCTGCAGGTTCAGGGCATGGCCCAGGTCGGGCGCGGTATCGATTAAGGTCCCGTCAAGGTCGAACAGGACGGCCTCAGTCATCTTTTCTGCAGGCAATAAGGTAATTCACCGCCGTATCTGTTCCCAGCTTGTAGACCTTGGTCAGCGGGTTATAGCTCATGCCGGACAGGTCCTGCAGTTCCAGACCGGCCTCGCGGACCATGCGTGCCAGTTCGGCTGGCTGGATGAATTTGGCGTAGTCGTGCGTGCCTTTGGGCAATAGCTTCAACAGGTATTCGGCGCCGATTACGGCAAACAGGTAGGACTTGGGATTGCGGTTCAGGGTGGAAAAGAACAGCCAGCCGCCGGGCTTGGCCAGTCGGGCGCAGGCCTGCACCACGGAGGCAGGATCGGGAACGTGTTCAAGCATTTCCATACAGGTGACGACGTCGAAACTGGCAGGCTGCCGGGCCGCGAGTTGCTCCACTGGCAGCAACTTGTAATCCACCGAAACGCCGGATTCCAACTGGTGCAGGCGGGCCACCTTGAGCGCTTTCTCAGCCATGTCGATGCCGGTAACGGTCGCGCCTTTGACGGCCATGGATTCGGACAGGATCCCGCCGCCGCAGCCGACATCCACCGCGGTTTTGCCCGCCAGGCCGCCGCAGTGGCGCTCGATCCAGCCCAGCCGCAGCGGGTTGATCTCATGCAGGGGCTTGAACTCGGAATTGGGATCCCACCAGTGGTGGGCCAGTTCGGAAAATTTCTGGATTTCAGCGGAATCGACGTTGCTCATGATATGGCGTGGGGTGGGAATCAGGGATCAGGGATCAACCGTGGAAAGCTTATTGGACCAATAGCCGGCGCGGGCTCTCAGGTCCATGACGTCGACCTCGGTCAGGCGCCCATTATCCACCTTTAACCGTCCATCCACCCATACGTGGCTGACCTGCTCGCGGCCGGCGACATAAACCAGGTGGGACAGGGGATCGAACACGGGTAACAGATCGAGTCCGGACAAATTCACGGCCACCAGATCGGCGCGCTTGCCGGGTGCGAGCGATCCCACGTGATCTTCCAGCCCCAAAGCTTTCGCGCCGCCCAGCGTGGCTGCCTTGAGGGCAGCGTGGGCCGGCAGCGCGGCGGCATCGTTCGCGACGCCCTTGGCCAGCAGCGCGGCGAGGCGCATTTCGCCGAACATGTTTAGCCGGTTGTTGCTGGCGGCGCCGTCGGTGCCGATGCCGAGATTGATGCCTGCGCGCAGCAATCGGGCAACGTCAGGCAGGCCCGAGGCGAGCTTGAGATTGGACGCGGGACAATGGGCAACGTGGCAGCCGTGGCGCGCCAGGGTGTCGATCTCCGGTTCGCTCAGGTGGATGGCATGGACGCCGATGAAGCCCGGTCCGAGCAGGCCCAGTCGCGCCAGCCGTTCCAGCGGGCGCACCCCGTAGCGGGATTC
>JBAWGM010000378.1:0-2070 GCA_049592895.1 Thiobacillaceae bacterium
TTCCTGGCCCGGCCGTCGTATAGAGTAATTGTACGGTTGGGGAAACCATGCTCAATCGGCGCTGCCCAAGGAGTTGGCATCGGAGGGCTTGCAGAAGTGATCGGCCGAAACCGTATGCACGACGTACATTCCAACCAGCACTAGCGGCGTAGATCAGTCGCCCCCGCCGCCTGGACGCGAAAGTCCATTACAGCGCGGCGGGGGACTGATTTCTAGGGTGTAGGAACCGATTGCCGCATTTTCATCCGGCTACCGACGGCGACGAACAGGCCCTGGCACCCTGGTTCCATGGCATTTTGGCCAGCAGCATTGCCATGCCGCAGGTATCGGTGACCCCTGCGAAGACCATGCCCGCGCCCATGAAACCGACCAAAACCAGGCCCAGCGGCTGCCCGGCCAACACCACGGCAGCGCCGACCAGCGCCATGGAGCCGGCAGTGATACGCACCTGCTGTTCCAGTCCAAGCGCCTTCCTGCCTTTTTCAACGGGGAGGCCCGCATTCTTCCATGCGTCGGTGCCGCCTTCGACCTGCGCCATGTTGGAGAAGCCGGCTTCACGCAACTTGGTCATCGCCTTCTGCGCACGCATCCCGGACTTGCAGATGAAATAGATCGGACTGCCATTGCAGTGGGCCAGCGCGCCCGGTTCCAGCTTGTCCAGCGGGATGTTGACCGCGCCCTTGGCGTGGATGGCACCAAATTCTGCGGGCGTGCGCACGTCGATCAGGTTGACGATGCCTTGTTGTTGCTGATTGGCCAGTGCATTGGCGCTGATAGTTTGCATTTGAGTGTCCTTCCGAAAAGTTTGAGTGATAGCTTAGGCGGTTCCGCCAACCAGATTTGCCGGAACGGCGATGTCAATCAGGCGGGGTGTGGGCAGGTTGAGCGCGTTCATGATGCCGATGAACTCTTCCCTGCTCCTGCCCGCCAAACGCGGATTGAGCGCCTTCTCCTCGCCGATGCTGCTGACCCGACGGCCTTTGTAGTCATGGCCGGGATAGACCAGCGCTTCATCTTCCAGGTTGAACAGTTTCCCGGTGATGCTGTGGTAGAGCAGGTCGGGATCGCCGGCCTGAAAGTCGGTGCGCCCGCAGCCGCCGATCAGCAGAGCATCGCCGGTGAACACGCGGTCGCGCCACAGGTAGGAAACGCTGCCATGCGTATGGCCGGGCGTCGCGATGATGCGGATCACTTCGTTGCCGAAGCGGATCTCGTCGCCGTCATTAAGCTGATGGTCGAAGCCGCTGGCCTTGCAGCCGTCGCCCACGGCGGACTGGGCGCCAGTAGCCGCCTTGAGCGCGTTGGCTCCGGTCACGTGGTCGGCATGCACGTGCGTGTCGAGCACCCAGACCAGCTTGAGGTTGTGCTCATCAAGCAGCGCGAGGTCACGCCCGGCCAGCTCATACACGGGGTCGATCAGCACTGCCTCGCCGGAATCGGCGGCAATCAGGTAGCTATAGGTGGAAGAAACCGGGTCGAATAGTTGCTTGAACAGCATGGTGACATCCCCTTTGACAATGTGAGTTGAACGATGGGATGCATTCTAGGGAAGCGGCAGGGAGCTGTATGCGACTTTGGTCGCACAATATCAGAGATTGCTAATTTACCTGGAAACGCGGTTCAAGTTCGGCGGGCTGCGAGGATTACTTGTATGGTCAGCTCGGTCGCTCGGCAATCGCCTTCAGGCCCTCGGGATCAAGCACCCGGATACGTTCCCTGCCCAAAGCCACCAGCCCGCGCTGCTCGAAGTTTTTGAGCAGTCTTCCAACGATGTCGCGGACAGTGCCCAGACGGTCGGCAAGCTGAGCCTGGGATCCCTTGGTTTCGGGTGCCGCTTCCAGCAGAATCGCGGCCAGCCGTTGGTCCAGCTTCTGGAAGGCGATGGCTTCCACCAACATCATCAAGTCGGCCAGGCGCTGGCTGAACTGGCTGAAGACGAAGTCGCGGAAGGCTTCGTTGCGCGCCAACAGCCCTTTGAAGATGGACGGCGGAATAGTGAACATGAGCAGGTCGGTCTGCGCGATGGCGTTGGCGGTGTAGTTGGCCTTGCCTAGCAGGCAACTGGTGGAG
>JBAWGM010000379.1:0-4433 GCA_049592895.1 Thiobacillaceae bacterium
CCTTCGGTCAAGGCAACGCTCATCAACCCCGCCGTGCATCCGCAACTTCTGCTGAGGGACGCGCTGGGTCCCAACCGGAACTACTATACGGAAGAAAGCTATGACTTTACCCAAAGCCATCTCGACGACCTGGCCGGCTTCGATCAGCCCCAGCCCGCACACACAGAAAACCTGTTGCTGATGGTGGAAACCGGGGACAGCGTGCTGGACTACCGTGACGCGGTTAGCTACTACCGGAAATCCCATCAAATTATCTTTCAGGGCGGCGATCACGGCTTTACGCGCTTTGTCGACCTTCTTCCCTGTATTGATCGCTTTTAATTTGCACAAAGTACGGAAAGGCCGGAGAGAAGACCGGGAACCGCATTTTCAGGGTTCTCCGCTTCCTCTGTGTTAAAGAGATTATGTTTGTATTGTACGAAGAAGATGGTCAGTTCAAGACCGGCCGCATCATGCAGGAAAACGATGCCACCCTGCAGGTGGAATCGGCCACCGGCAAGCGCATCAAGCTCAAGACCGACAAGGTGGCGCTGCGCTTTGACGCCCCCGGCCCGCAACAGCTTCAGCAACAGGCCAACGCAATTCGTGATGAAGCCGACCCGGACTTCCTCTGGGAAGCCGCCGGCTCCAATGAGTTCGACTACCAAACGCTAGCGCGCGAGTATTTCGGCCACCCACCCGGGCCAGTTGAATCAGCCGGTATTCTCTTGCGACTGCACGAGTCGCCCATGTATTTCTACAAGAAAGGCAAGGGCCGTTACAAGCCGGCTCCCGCCGACGCGCTGGCCGCCGCCAAGGCGGGGCTGGAGCGCAAGCAGCGGGACGCGGAGCAAATCGCCGGCTGGGTCGCCGAGTTGCTCCAGTTTCGCCTGCCTGACGCGCTGGCCCATCTCATACCGCGCATCGCGCTGAAACCGGACAAGAATACGCTTGAGTTCAAGGCCTTTGACAACGCCTGCAAGCAGTCTGGATTGTCGCCGGTGCAATTGCTGGACCGTTGCGGCGCTATCCCTGACCGGGAAGCATTTCACATGCAGGCCTTCCTGCTCGAACATTTCCCCAAGGGAATCGAATTTCCCGCCATCCACGAGCCCATGGACCCGCCCGACCTGCCCCTCGCAGACGTGGCTGCGTTTTCCATGGACGATGCGGCGACCACGGAAATCGACGACGCGTTTTCCGTCGTGTTTCAGCCGGATGGAACGATACGGGTGGGCATCCACATTGCCTGCCCCGCCTTGGGCATCGCGCCCGGCTCCCAATTGGACAACCTGGCACGGGACCGGCTGTCCACCGTCTACTATCCTGGCAGCAAAATCACCATGCTGCCGGATTCGTTCATTCACCACTACACCCTGGGAGAACAACGGGATTGCCCGGCCCTGTCGCTTTACTTGACCGTGGCGTCGGATTTCCGCATTACCGCCTCCAAGACTCAACTGGAAGAAGTGCGCATTTCAGCCAACCTCCGCCACGAAAGCCTGGACGCGCAATTCAACGAAGACACCATTGGCGTTGCCGGCCCAGATTATCCGTACCGCCGGCAATTGGAATGGCTGTGGGGCTTCGCCGCCAGCCTTGAAGCGGTCAGGGGCGCCGCCACTCAGACCAATCGGGTGGATTACAACTTCAAGATCGAGGGCGGCCGCATCCTGATCGAGCCGCGACGCCGCGGCAGCCCGATTGACAAGGTGGTGTCCGAACTGATGATCCTGACCAACGCGACCTGGGGAAGCTGGCTGGCGGAACACCACATCCCGGGCATCTACCGCAACCAGAGCCAGGGCAAGACCCGCATGGCGACCCAGCCCGGCCCCCATCAGGGCTTGGGAGTGGAAAACTACGCCTGGTCCTCCTCGCCCCTGCGCCGCTATGTCGATCTGGTCAACCAGCGCCAGTTGCTCAGCCTGGTTCGGGAAGAAGCCCCGGTCTACCCGCCGCGCAGCGAATTGCTGTTTGCAACTGTCCGGGATTTCGAACTGGCGTATGACGCCTATGCCGAGTTTCAGCGAAAGATGGAGCGCTACTGGTGCCTGCGCTGGATCGAGCAGGAACAACGCACGGAAATGACCGCTAAAGTCATCCGGGACGATCTGGTGCGGTTCGACGAAATTCCTTTCATCACGCGGGTGGCCGGTCTGCCGCCACTGGAGCCCGGATCCGCCCTGCGGCTGGCCATTGCCGAGCGGGATGAGCTGGCGGTGGAACTTCGCGCCGAATTAAGAGAAATCCTGCCTGCCCCTGACGCATCGAGCGCGGATTCCGTAGAATCCATGGCTACGTAATATCTGCCAAATCGTGGCCCAAGCCCCTCCTTCTCTTGCCCTTTCGACCCCGTCTGAACAGGGCACCCGTATGGCCTTTGCCCTCATGGCCTCGGTCACTCTGCACGCCGTCCTGCTGGGCACTCATCTGGTCAAAGTCAATCCGCGCCTGTTTGAGGACTACAATCAGCCGGTGGAAGTCGTGCTGGTCAACGCCAAGAGCATGGAAGTTCCGCTTAAGCCGGACGCCTTGGCACAAGCCAATCTGGCGGGCGGGGGCAACACGGAGGAGGATCGGCGCGCCAAGAGCCCTCTGCCGGTCACGCCGGACCAGGAAACGGGCGGCCAGGAAGCTGCCCTTCAGGCCCGCGTTCAGCGGCTCGAAGAACAGGCCAAACAACTATTTACCCAAATCAAGAGTACCTCTGCGGTCCAGACCGCGCGGCAGAGCGCACCCCAGCAGGAGCCTGCCGAAGCCACGCCCACTTCATCCGAATTGCTGGAGCAGGGCGCGGATATGGCCAAACTCGAGGCACGCATTTCGCGCCAATGGGACGAATACCAGCGCCGTCCCCGACGCGCCTTCATCGGCGCCAACACCAAGGAATATGCTTTTGCCCGCTATGTTGAGGACTGGGCCGCCAAAGTGGAACGCATCGGCAATCTAAACTATCCCGAAGCCGCGCGCCGCCAAGGCATCTACGGCAGCCTGAGACTGACTGTATCGCTCTACTCCGATGGACGGGTGGAAAAGATCGCCATCGACCAGTCTTCCGGCTCGAAGATTCTCGACAGCGCAGCCATCCGCATTGTGGAAATGGGCGCGCCCTATGCCCACTTTCCCAAGGAAATGAGCGACAAGGTAGATATCTTGGGGATCACCCGAACCTGGACCTTTACCCGGTCCGATCAGATCGGGACAATAGGCGCTGATTGACGCACGGTTTTCCATCCGTCCCGCCCAAGCGCGGCGCAGAGATGGAAGATGGTCCCGCCCTTGCAAAGGCTTTTCTCCAGTCGACGCAAAGCAAAACTGCGCTCTGCCGCACCACATAGACGCCGAATGTTGCGACGTCACTGAAAGAGCGCATGGGCAGTTCATTTCGCAGGGCCGCCCCGGCGCAGAAACAAGCTGAAAGGTTTCTCAAGCCATCGCGGGCCCTGTCCGCCGTCCTCCTCACCGCCCCTCATTTCGCCCCGCTGGCATGAGGATTGCTGAACTATTCCCAGAACTAGAGATTTCTCCCGTGTCGAAGTGGCTTGTTCCGTTCTAGGATTACTATTGTGAGGTAACGAATATGGAAAGCGTAAATCTTACCAATCACTTCCTGATCGCCATGCCCAGCATGGTCGACCCCAATTTTTCCGGTTCGCTCACCTATATATGTGACCATAGCGACCAGGGTGCGCTGGGCGTGGTAGTCAACCGGCCCACGGATCTCCACCTGTCTGTGCTGTTTGACCAAATCGGCCTGTCTCTGCCGGATAGCCTGGAGCAGATCGTCTATTTTGGCGGCCCGGTCCAGACCGAGCGAGGTTTCGTCCTGCATACCCCGAAGGGATCTTACAGCTCCACGCTGGCGGTCAACAATAATGTCAATCTCACAACATCAAAGGACGTCCTGGAAGCTGTTTCCCAAGGCGCCGGCCCAAGCAAGTTCATGGTTTCCCTGGGTTACGCGGGCTGGGCCGCGGGACAGCTTGAAAATGAATTGGCGCAAAACGCCTGGCTGTCGGTTGCGGCCCGATCCGAGGGCATTTTCGACCTGGCCCCCGAGGACCGGCTACCCGCCGCCATCAAACTTCTGGGGATCGATCTTTCCAACCTGTCCGACGTGGCGGGCCATGCCTGAAGGCGGGACCGTCCTTGCGTTTGATCTTGGCTTAAAACGAACCGGGGTTGCGGCAGGGGAACTGGGCATAGGGGTGGCCCATCCCCTCACGGTCATCCGCACCACATCTCCTGACGAGCGTTTCAATCACATCTCCCGGCTGATCCAACAATGGCGGCCCACCCTCCTCGTCGTTGGTTTGCCACTGCACCCGGACGGCGCCGAACACGACTTGACCCGCGCGGCGCGTAATTTTGCCGCCAAACTGGAAAACCGCTTTAAACTTCCCGTGTTTCTGGCTGACGAACGCTACACCAGCCAGTTGGCTGAAGAAGAT
>JBAWGM010000380.1:0-2151 GCA_049592895.1 Thiobacillaceae bacterium
GGCGCCTTCCTGTTCATGGTGCCGGCCGTGATCCTGTCTGGCTTCGCTACCCCGATCGCCAACATGCCGTTGATCGTGCAGGACATCACGCTGATCGACCCGCTGCGTTATTTTCTGGTGATCCTGCGCAAGGTGTTTCTGGAGGGTGCCGGGTTCGACGTGCTGATCAGTCAGCTTTGGCCCATGGCAGTGATCGGCGTGGTGGCCCTGAGCCTGGCCAGTTGGCTGTTCCGGCACCGCATGTACTAGGGGACTTTAACGCTCATTCACGCTTGCGACGACGCGACGGCCCCGTGCGGCGCACCTCAGGAAAGGGCGACATCGAAATCCGGGTGAATGCGCGCTAGATGCAGACTGGCTCCAGCTTCACGGGCAGGATATTGGATTCGTTCACATTCTCGATCCATGTGAACATGAAATTCTCGAAAGCCAGGATCGGCGGGAAGCCATTCGTCATTTTTTCGATCTGGACGCAGGGTGTGGTGAAGACCACGGTCGGCTTCTGCTTATCCAGCAGATAGATCTCCACCGGCAGGGGTGCGAGTGAAATTCTCCTTCCGGGGAAAGGCTGGGCCACAGCCGGCACTGATGCCGCCGGCCCGGGCGCTGTCGAATGTGGGGCCGTCGATTCTGGCACTGTCGACTTTGGCAACGCCGGTGCGTTTTCGGCCAAGGCTGAACCGAAGAAACCTGAAATTCCGATCAAAACCGCACAGGCAAGAAAGTTCTGCTTCTCGAACATGGTCGTCTCCACGCATAAAGGCTCTTCCGCCCCTTCGGGCGGCGCTTTCTTTATAGCGGACATTCGGGGTACAAGCACTATTTTGTGGCCATGTGGCCTGTTGGCCACGGCAAACGGGTATGATGCACGGTCCTAAACCTGACACCCAAAGGAAAACCTTCATGAAAACCCTCTCCATACTTTTTGCCCTGGCCCTTTCGACTGCTGTTTTTGCCGCGGAAACCAAGGCCCCGATCAACCCCCACGCAGGCATGGGGATGCATGGATCGATGTTGAAGCAATCCGGCAAGGTGCTGAGTGTGATCGATGTGCCAAGCTACACTTATGTGGAGTTATCGCAGGGTCCAAAGACGATGTGGCTGGCCGCTGCCACCGTGGCAGTGAAGAAGGGCGACGTGGTCCACTTCGATGACGGCATGGTGATGAGCAATTTCTACAGCAGGACGCTCAAGCGCAGCTTCCCCAGCATTGTTTTCGTCAGTGGCCTGGTGGTCGACAAGGGCAAGAAATAAACCGGCAGGCCCGGAAATGACGCCCGTTTAACGCAAGCGGTTCGGGTCCAGGTACTGGATTGTCACCGCGCCTCCTGCCCTTCAATTAAGGCGCGCGGCGCTGGACCCAATAGCAAATCCTTGCTTCCCGAGTTGCGTTGCCGACTGCAATGCGAGATTCACGCCGCGGCTGCTTGCGCCGACTAGAGACTCCAGGGCTTGGTCAGATTCCAGCCGATGCCGTGGCAGTAGATGCAGGGCGCGCCATCAATCTTGCCGGTGCCGTCGCAGCTTGTGCACATCTTCCAGCCCGCGTCGCGGGTTGCGTTGGCAAAGCTGCCGCTGCAGCGGTGGCCATGCGAGGTTCGCCCGCAGGGCTGGTTGATGGATTCCATGCGGTAGGTGATCCCGCCGCAGGTCTTGCAGACGCCGAGGGGACGCATTCTCTTGGCGTCACTCACGTGTGTTGCTCCGCTGCGGAAGTCTGGCGCATACGTTATTTTCGATCAGGAGTGTTTACGCTCATTTCGCGTCAGCGACGGGGCCAATTTGGGATGGGCTCCGCATAGCGAGAAGCGCTGCAGCGTTGCAGCGGTCGACAATGGAATGATCATCATTGCCGGGGCACCGCGCCTTGCATCCATCGCTTTCTCGCGGCAACGCAGGCGTGAAACAAGGGTTAGCACGCCCTAGTACTTTCTGTGTATCGCCGGGCGCGGCTGGGGGTTAGCATCCTTGTGGCGAAAGTTGATGCGGCCTTTGGTGAGGTCGTAAGGCGACATCTCTATGGTGACTTTGTCCCCTGCGAGGATGCGGATGCGGTGCTTTCTCATCTTGCCGGAGGCGTAGGCGGTAATTTCAATGCCGTTGAGCAGGGTCACGCGGAAGCGGGTTTGCGGCAGCACTTCGCTGACAACA
>JBAWGM010000381.1:0-2668 GCA_049592895.1 Thiobacillaceae bacterium
TGCGGGAAACCTATCCCATGCTGGATCAGAACCGGATATTCGGCGATGTGTCGAGCCTGATGACCCGCCACGTGATGCATGGCGTTTCGTCGGTGGATATCATCGACGAACTGGAAGTTATATTCCGCCGTCACTACGAGACGCACGTCTCGGGCAACGGTGCTACGCCAATTCTCCCTGACAATTCCAGCAACTGAGAAAATTTGCCGGGTTTTTCTCGCCGCAGGCCGGGCAAGACTTCTCCGGTCCCAGGATGATCGAATCAAGCTGCCTGACCAGGCTCAAGGCGAGTTCAGCCTGGAGGTCTTCTTCCACCCAGACTTCAGGCCACTGCTGGGCCGCCAGTTCACCGGCGCCCCCGACTGCGTGGGCATTGAAGATGTGCGCCCTGATGCCTTGCGTTCCGAGGGTGTCCACCACCACTTGGGCATCAGGCAGATTGGCCGCCAGATAGATACGCTTCACGACGGACCCTGTTTGATCGCTGCCCAGTCATAGGGCAGCGCCGCTGCGGGCCATTCGCCTTGCCTGCTGATGGCAGTCTGCAAGGCGCGCAAGCGCTGTGCGCTGGCCGGATGGCTGGACAGGAAGGGGACGCCATTGCCATCTTGTTTGGCCAGCCTGGTGAAAAAGCTCAGCATGCCCCTGGGCGAAATGCCCGCCTTACGCAGCGCCGCCAGACCACCGAGATCCGCCTGCGATTCCAGGTCGCGGCTGAACTTGAGTTCACCCAGATTTGCTGCGGCGGAAGCGACAACGCCGCCAGAAACATCGCCCAATGCCAGGGACAGCAGCCCTCGCCAGCCCAGGCTCTGGATCAGGTTTTTCAGGGTATGGCGCTGTTCCACATGCTGCACCTCGTGAGCCAATACGCCAGCCACTTCTTCGGCAGAATCAGCCGCCTTGATCAGGCCGCTATTGACCACCACATAGCCGCCTGGAACGGCGAAGGCATTGATTGCGGGATCCTCGGCCACATACCAGTGATAACTGTAGCGGGAACCGGCGGTAAGCTTCTTCCCGATCGCCGCGACTGCCTGCCAGTCAGCGCCGCTCTGGCGCAAACGCAGGCCGCGAGTCGCCTGCTGGAAGGCCTGTTGACCAAGCTGGCTTTCCTGTTTGACGGAAATGCGGTCCGCCACCCAGCCCGCGATTCGACCGGACTGCGCAAAGAAGAGACCGATCAGCAGCAGCGGAAGGAGCACCGCCAGGGCCAGCGCACTCAGAGTGATTCCAAACCGGTGCCGATGGCGGCGGATGTCCCTGGAAGCAGCCTGCACCAAGGCGTTAAGCGGAGCGGGCGCAGAACGAATCAGTTGCTCCTGGGCAGCAGCATTTTGCGGACTCATGGCCCAGCGCCCTTCCTCCCGATGCCAGAATAGATACAACTGTTTGTGGTCGAATCCACCCAGCGTCACGCCGATCGTCTCCACGGGCGCATCGACGGCCTGACCGTCCACTTCCAGATGGGTAGCGCTGAACCGGGCCCGGGCTTTCTCTCCGCGGGCGGGCAGGTGCGGGGCAAACAGCAGGATATCGAATTCGCTCATGGATTCTGTCTATCGCTAGGAGTCAACGGCGCTAGCCCTTGATGCAGACCTTGGGCTTAAGGAATGCGACCCGCTTTGCCAGGCCGGCTTGCTCCGTAGCTTCGGCCACTGCATCCACATTCTTGTATGCGCCCGGCGCCTCCTCCGCGGCACAGCGCATGGAGCGGGCACGGATCAGGATGCCGTCGGCCCTTAGGTCGTCGATCAGCGCCCGACCGCTCCATCTTTTCAGCGCGGCATTGCGGCTCATGGAACGTCCGGCGCCGTGCGAGGCCGAGGCAAAGGCGGGATTGTCGGGCAATCCTGCCAACACATAGGAGCCGGTGCCCATGCTGCCGCCGATGATGACCGGCTGGCCGGCCGCCCTGTAGCGCTCGGGCAGGTCATGATGGCCGGGCGGAAATGCCCGGGTGGCGCCCTTGCGATGAACATAGAGCAGCTTCTCCCCACCGTTGACCGTGTGCTTCTCGAGCTTGCACGTGTTGTGCGATACGTCGAACAGCGTGTCGAGCCATGCATCGGGAAAGACCCTTGCGAAGGCGCCCCGCGCGAGATGGGTGAGGATCTGTCGGTTGGCCAGCGCCACATTGATGGCGGCATTCATGGCGCCCAGATATTCCTGGCCCTCGGGTGAATTGATCGGCGCACAGGCAAGCTCGCGGTCGGGCAGGTTTATGCCCAGCCGGGAAGCGCCCCTGGCAAGGCTGACAAGGTAATCGGTCCCGATCTGGTGTCCCAGCCCACGCGACCCGCAGTGGATTGCCACCACGATCTGGCCTTCAGCCAGGCCAAATGCCTGGGCGGCTTTGGGGTCAAAAATCCTGTCCACCACCTGCACTTCCAGATAGTGGTTGCCGGAGCCGAGCGTGCCCATTTCGCCACGCTGCCGTTTCTTCGCCAGTTCGGAGACGTTCTTCGGATCGGCGCCTTTCACGCAGCCATGCTCTTCCACATATTCCAGATCCTCGGCGACGCCGTAGCCTTGTCTGACCGCCCATTTGGCGCCGCCCAGCATGACCTGCTCGATTTCCGCAATCGACAGCCTGAGTTCGCCTTCTTCGCCGACGCCGGCAGGGATGTCGCGGAACAACTGGTTGGCCAGAGCCTCTGCCTTGGGC
>JBAWGM010000382.1:0-4577 GCA_049592895.1 Thiobacillaceae bacterium
GTACTTGCCAGCAAAGCGGGCGTGGGAAGCGGGCGTATCCATGCTGATGCCGATCACGACCGCCCCCAAGGCATTCAGCGCGGCGAAATCATCGCGGAACCGGCACGCCTCCTGGGTGCATCCGGGCGTGTCGTCCTTGGGGTAAAAATACAGTACCCGCCAGCGCCCGGAAAAATCCGCCAGAGAGCGCAGGGCCCCGTTCTGATCCGGCAACTGGAATTCCGGCGCAGGCTGCCCGGGCTGGGGAGAATGGCCGGGCCGCAGACCAAGATAGATCCAAACGGCCGCCGCACCGACAAACAGGATCAGGAGCGCAATCTTCATTAGGTTATTCTAGTCTTTGGAGGCAAATGGGGGCGGCAGAAGATCGCGGACGAGGGCAGGGCCGTGAAAAATCCCTTAAAATGCTGGCCTGCCATCATCAGCAGGCCCCGGTAGCTCAGTGGATAGAGCAACCCCCTCCTAAGGGGTAGGTCACACGTTCGATTCGTGTTCGGGGCGCCAAGGCTACCAAGGCTTTCGTGCAATTCAGGGTGTCGGAGCGCACTGTTGTGTTGCCCTTGCGCGGGGTGATATTGCCGAGTCGGACAGGATGGGTGACGCGAAACGGATGGAAGGATCGGGATCTTATTTGATGTAGTCGGCATAGGCCTTGGCAAGCCCCTCGCGGAGACTTGTTCGCGCCCGCCACCCCAAGCCACTCAGCCTGGAAACATCGAGCAGCTTTCGCGGTGTGCCGTCCGGCTTGGTGGGATCGAACACGATCTTGCCCGCATAACCGGTCACATCCATCACCAGCCTGGCCAACTCGGCGATGGTCAGATCTTCGCCCACGCCGATGTTGACCAGCGGCGGCAGGCCATCGTTTCGATCCTGACCCAATAGCGGGATGAATTGCTCATCCGGCAGGTTCATGAGGAACACACAGGCGTCCGCCATGTCTTCGCTGTACATGAACTCGCGGCGCGGCGTGCCGGTTCCCCAGACGCTTACGGCCGGCTGTTTGTTTACCTTGGCCTCATGGAACTTGCGGATCAAGGCCGGGATCACGTGGGAGTTCTCCGGATGGTAGTTGTCGCCGGGGCCATACAAATTGGTCGGCATCACCGCTAAATACCGCGTGCCGTACTGCCGGTTGTAGCTCCAGCACATCTCGATGCCGGCGATCTTGGCGATGGCGTAGGGCCGGTTGGTTGGCTCCAGCGGGCCAGTCAGAAGATGCGCCTCCTTCATTGGCTGGGGTGCCAGCATCGGATAGATGCAGGACGAGCCGAGAAACAATAAGCGCTTGACACCGCATTTCCAGGCCGCGTGAATGATGTTGGTCTGGATGGCGAGATTGTCGCGGATGAATTCGGCCGGATATTCGTTGTTGGCGTGGATGCCGCCAACCTTGGCCGCGGCGAGGAAGACGTAGTCGGGCTTCTCCTGCTCGAAGAAGATGTCCACTTGTGCCTGATTGGTCAGATCCAACTCGGCATGGGTGCGAGTGATCAGGTGGGTGTGACCCTTCGCCGTGAGGTCGCGCATCAGGGCGGAACCCACCAGGCCGCGGTGGCCCGCCACGTATATGCGGGCGGTGTGTTCCATGCTCATTCGTGATAGTCCATGGCCTTGTACCCATGCTTCTTGATCAGCTCATCGCGCTCGGCGGCTTTGAGGTCTTCTCTCACCATCTCCGCGACCAGTTCGGCGAAGCCGATTTTCGGGGTCCAGCCCAGTTTCTGCTTTGCCTTGCTCGGGTCGCCGAGCAGCGATTCAACTTCGGTTGGGCGGAAGTAGCGCGGATCGACGGCAACGATGGGGCGTCCTTCATGCCCCTCACCCCCAGCCCCTCTCCCCATGGGATGGGGCGAGGGGGGTAGGTAGCCTTTTTCATGCACGCCCTTGCCCTTCCAGTGGATTTCCATCCCCAGTTCCTTGGCCGCCGCAGCAACAAAGTCCCTGACCGAGTACTGCACGCCGGTGGCGATGACGAAGTCTTCGGGCTTGTCCTGTTGCAGCATCAGCCACTGCATCTCGACATAGTCTTTGGCATGGCCCCAGTCGCGCTTGGCATCCAGGTTGCCCAGGTACACACAGTCCTGCAGCCCCAGCTTGATCCGGGCCAGTGCCCGGGTGATCTTGCGGGTGACGAAGGTTTCACCCCGGACCGGGCTTTCGTGATTGAACAGGATGCCGTTGCAGGCGTACATGCCGTAGGCCTCCCGGTAATTGACCGTGATCCAGTAAGCGTAGAGCTTGGCTACCGCATACGGGGAGCGCGGATAAAAGGGCGTGGTCTCCTTCTGCGGGGTCTCCTGTACCAGACCGAACAGCTCCGAAGTGGAGGCCTGATAGAAACGGGTCTTCTTTTCCATGCCGAGGATGCGGATGGCTTCAAGAACCCGAAGCGCCCCAAGGGCGTCAGAGTTGGCGGTGTATTCGGGCTCTTCAAATGACACTGCAACGTGGCTCTGGGCCGCCAGGTTATAGATCTCGTCGGGCTGCACCTGCTGGATGATGCGCACCAGGCTGGAGGAGTCGGTCAGGTCGCCATGGTGCAGGATAAAGCGGCGTCCCTTCTCGTGCGGATCCTGATACAAGTGATCGATGCGGTCGGTGTTGAACAGCGAGCTGCGGCGCTTGATGCCGTGTACCTGGTAATTTTTGTCCAGCAGAAACTCCGCCAGGTAGGCGCCATCCTGCCCGGTAATGCCGGTGATGAGGGCTTTTTTCACGCGTGTCCTTAGATGGTTTCTTCTGAAGTCAGCGAGGATAGCTCAGTGAACCGAAGAGGCGATCGCCCCGGTTGCCGGTTCCATCGAGCCAGTAAGTCCTGCCCAGAATAGTCCAGTTTCTTGAGGGAGCAAAACACCTTTTTCCTGGCGCCAATCCGCGTCTCCATCACCAGAATTGCCAGTTTCCGGTATTGAGCACCCACAGGCCCAGCATGCCATTGGTGATGGCGTGGGCGAAGATGGACAGCCAGAGCTTGCCGGTCTTCCGGTAAAGCCAGCCGTAGGCAAAGCCCGCCAGGAATCCGGCAAACCACTGTGTGTGTTCAAGCGCAAAGAGGGCGCTGGAAATGAGCAGGCTGCGATGGCTGACATTGCGGGGATCGAGCAACAGAAAGTCCGGGTTGTCGATCCAGCGCATGATGAACGACCGCCAGAACAATTCCTCCATGATCGGGACGACCAGCGCGGAACCGGCGAGTCTGATGCCGGCCAGTGGCCAGTCCATCTGGCCGCCAGCGTGACGCGGGTCAAATCCCCTCCCCATGTCACCCAGCAGTAACCAGGATTGGGTCAGGTTGATCCATAGGACAAAGATGCCAACCCCGATACTGACGGCCATTACCCATCCGCCAGGCTGGCGGGGCAAGGTTTTCAACTCTTCGAAGCGCGCCCACAGCCAGATCAACGCCAGTGCGGCCAGACCTGCCTTGATGCCGTATAGCCAACGCTTGTCCACGCTTTGCAACCCATGATTCAGGGGCTGCAGCGTCGTCCAGTTCAACTCGACGGCCAGCACAAGAATGAACAGGGCAAACGGCACGCTGCGGCTAAGGCCAGGGTGCTTGATGAGAACGCGAGACATGCTGCGTTATCCGGGCACTTGCCCGCCCGGAATGTGCATAGACAGGTTACCTGGCTGCAAGCTTACAAGCCCGATGACCCTTTCTTCATCGCACCTGCATCGGTTCCTGTAGTCTGATCGTCGTTCGAGGCGGCGGGCTCGGTCGCGGCAGGAGCAGGCGGAGCCGGAGGAGCGGCTTGCGCGGCTGGCTTGGCGGACTGTTTGCCGAGATCGGCATAGTCACCCAGGTACTCGATCTTTGCCGCGCTGCGCAGCGTATTGAGCTGCTGCTCGGCAATTTCACGGCGCTTCTGGGTCATGAGTATGCGTTCCGCCACAGGCTTTGCCTGTTCCTCGGAAAGTGGCTGGGAGACCGCGGCCGCAACCAGGATGACGACCAGGTTGCCATTGTCGTTGGAGATAATAGCTTGCCCGGGTTTTGCCTTGAGAAGTTGGGTGGCGAGGGCAGACGGAAGCTGTTCCGCGGAACGCCCAGCCTGGACAGCATCGAACTTGTAGCCTTGCGCTTTGAGCCATTGCGCGAATTCGTTCATATTCTTGCTGGCAGTGAGTTGCGATCGAATCTCGTCAGCCTTGCCCAGCGCGTTCTGTATGTTGATCTCCTCCAGGCGGTATATGCGGCGCGCCGAGAACAGTTCGGGGTGCTTGTTGATGAAGTCGCTGATTTCGGCGTCGGCAGGCTTGGGGGTGTTTTCCGTCTTGGTTTGAATAAAGGCCTGCGCAAGTATCTGACGGCGCGCTGATTCTAGGGCCTGCATGACATTGGGGTTGCGATCGAGCTTGTCCTTGAGCGCCTGCTGCACCAGGATTTGTTGATCCACCAGAGCCTTCAGGGCCTGATTGTTGACCGCTTGCACCTTATCCTGCGGCACCTGTCCAAGTCGCTGGACGGCGGCGTTAATTTGACTAACCGTAATTTCGTCGCCGTTCACGCTTGCCGCGACCTGGCTATCGTTCTTGCCTTCCGACTTGCTGTTTTTCTCACAGCCTTGGGT
>JBAWGM010000383.1:0-7354 GCA_049592895.1 Thiobacillaceae bacterium
GAATCTTCTCATTGCGTGACTGTGGGCCGGGCTTTGCATGATCTGGCGAACGTCTTCCAGCCGTCTCCAGGCGCTGATGGTAATGGCCCGACCGCCCGCGCGGGCCAGAGCCAGTCCAATGAATCCATCCATCTGCAACAGCTCCCTGGCAATTTCCCGTGACTGATCCTTTATCTCCTCCGTATCCTCATTGGAATTCCAGATTGACGTGATACTGAACGCGCCGGGTTTCTGCAAGTTGCCCGTTTGCGCGAAAGCGGAATAGCCAAATGAAAAGGGGCCAATCTCAGACGGCTGGACAAGCACCTGCAAGCCCAACTGCTCCGGAACGACCCTGGTATCCGAAGCCGCGATCATCATTCCACTTTGCTAGAGTGCCTTCAATGCGCATTCGAAAGGACTAAATTGGCGTTGATGCGGCTACGCGGCTCTTCGCGCAGGTCCGGTGGTGCAGGATCAGGCCTCGCTCGCTGCGTTGGCATTGGGGAAGCCCCGACCTGCGCCGTGAAGTGGCGCAACCAGGTTCGAAACTCGGTGCGCGAACCCTTCCACTGCGCGCCAGTCTGTGAACTCCACAGAAGCGGTTGGGTCTGTGGGGCCGTTGGTCAACCACATGATCAGTCTGATCACCAGCCGGTCCATGAGGCCGTATCTTGGGTAGTCCAGCCTGCCGGCAAACACCGCGAGCTCTCGTGGTGCCCAGGTCGTCTTTTGCCTGAAGGATCGAACATACGGGTTCGACTCGGGAGTGTCTTTGCCGGGCTTGCGAGCGACGACATTGACCGAGAAGAACGCGCTGACCTTCTGATCAAGTGCCTCGCGGTTGGCCTCGATGAAGCGATAGACGTCAGGACGGTGCCTTCCGTAGCGGATGCTCGCCCCGACAACAACCAGTTCAAACGGCGTGAGATCGAGGTCGTGATCTCTGCCGATTTCGAACAGCTCAACAGTATGACCCACCGTCTCAAGCACTTCCTTCAGGCGATTGCAGATTGTCAAGGTGTGCCCTTCGACAGTCGAGTAGGCGATGAGCGTGCGCGCCATGAGCTGCGAGGCCTAACGTCGAAGCCCAGCGGCGCGCTTTAGCGCGTGCGCTAGAGCGCTCTGTCGGGCGGCGGCGTTCTCGCCGCATGTCCCGGCCGCAGCGCAAGTCAGGCGCGGGTTAGCGGGACAGCTCATCAGCAAGAGCAAGCAGCAGCTTCGCGCCGTCGCCGCTCCAGGCACTGCCGTGCATACACGCAAGCGTTGTTGGCGCGGTGGAAGCCAATCTTTCGAGCATTGCGTGGGCGTTCCTGGTGTGTGAAAAATAGTCCATCCCGTGGCGGAACGCTTCGCTGGGCCCAAGAATGTCCGACTCGGTGAGCGCCGGAAGATCGGCACCGCCTTGCGTGAAAAGATCGCCGCACAGAAGCGACTTTGTTCGTTCTTCCATCAGGAACCCACATTCCCACGAGTGCGGCAGATGGGGTGTGTCGAACCAGCGCACGAAGTGTTTGCCAAGCGAGAGCCTCTCCCCATCCCCAAGGGCGCGTGCCGGCCGGTCGGCAAGGTCGTTGACGGACACCAGTGCAGCGACTGTGCCGCACAGGGGCGAGGACTGCGGGGCTGCCGCGAGCCATTCGTTAAGTGATCCGCACTCATCAGCTTCAACATGCGAAAAAGCAATGTAACGAAGGCGTTCCACCGGCAACACGCTCGCAACGGCCTCTCGAACCAGGGGAAACATCTTTCGCGGTCCGGTGTGAAAAAGCAATGCTTCATCATCCGCGATGAGGTATTGGTTGAACGAGAAGCCGCCTAGACCTTCGAAAACAGCTGGCGTGTTAATGCGGTAGATCCCTTCGGAAATTTCATGCACATTTGTCCCGGACTTCGGGTTCGTAATGGTCATCAGGCTCTCCTCATAGTGGATTGGATGATTGTGGGGTTTGGGTACCTGTCGTGCAACGTTTGAATTCAGCGGACGGCAAAAGGCGCTGCGTTTTGACGGTCCGCTGGAATAAGTTGTAGGCCCGACCGTGTTAGATGTCGGGCCTGAGCTCACTCTTGCCTGACTATATCGACCGAGATCTCCACCGCCGGAATCGTTCCCCTGTTCTCAAGCCAGTGCGTGGTGTTCCTGTCCTCGGGCCAGCCCACTCCCGGCCCATAGTCCGTAGCGACTCCATTTCGATGGTCAGTGATCGTTCCTTGAAGTATGTACACGGTGCCTGGTCTGTCTTTATGGTCGTGAATCGGGCCGAAGACCCCTCCAGGCTCGATGGTCACCATACGCATTCGAAGTTGGCGCCCTGCCATACCCTCGATCTCAGGGCCAAGGTCAACCGTTGCAAGTAACTTCGCCGCAACACCTTTCGTCTCGGGTGCGACCTGCTCATTGCTCATCGTGCTCTCCTCTCTGTATTTCGGGGGCCTAACGCCCAGGTTTACCCGCGGCGCTAACGGCGCGAAGCGGCGTCGAGTGGGACCGACCGTTAGCTCCTTTGTCCGCCATCATTGAATGCCCTCCTTAAAGCAGCGAACTCATCGTCAGAGACATCGTGGCCGGACTTCGCATGATCCGGATCCGGAATGTTGATCCTTGGATGGATAGATTCTATCTTGTGTTTTGGTCCCACCAAGGGGCGTTATTCAGCTATACGGCTCTTATGAAGCCCCTACTTTCCCATTCTCTCTTTACATAAATCTCTCCGGGAATGCCCGTGATAAACAACGGCTGGGTCCCGAATCCCGAGAGCTCTCGCCAATGATCTTCTGCAGACAGTTCGTGGCCCCCAACGCAAGGTCCTTCGCGTTTTGATCTGTCTCTGGTAGAGCCAGTTCGTTTGCATGCCCCGGTCGGGGTCACCGCACATTCGGGTCATGGCTGGCCAATTGCCCTTCGTATTCGGTTTCTATCTGGCGATATCGTTGCTCCTGCGGGGCCAGGCGGCGCGCGCTGCGGATAGCCGTCAGGGCTTCCGGATAAGTTCCCTGCGCGGCATAGAAGTCAGCCTTGAATTGGAAGAAATCCGGGTTGTCGCCATCCGTCTCCGTCAACACATCCAAGGCATGCCGAGCAAATGGGCTGGGTGCGGCAATCGTGCCTTGCCTCAGGGCTTCGATCTCAAGGGCCACGATATTGATTAAAGGGATGCGATCGAATCGGTCACGCTTGTAGCTGGACTCGAGTAGTTCATGGCTCTTTGTGTAGACATCCAACGCGTGTGTGGCGACAAAGCGCTTGGCATAGAGCTGCCCCGACACCCATTCCGTATGACTGTCGTCCGGCAGACTCGCAAGCGCCTCCGATATGAGCGGCTCCGTTTCCGCCCACTGCGTTTTGACATCGTAGGAGTTGGCCTGGAACAGAAGTGCATCGGCTGTGACACGCGCATAACCATTGACCAACAGGTACAGGGAGAGCAGGACCATCAATGCCGACAGCGCCGTAACCGGGTATTTGGACGAAGGCGATGGCGCCATGGGTTTCGTCCGCCCGCACCGATTCATGGCAAGCCCAAGCATGATCCAGAAGATCGGCACCAGTCCCAGGTTGAGCCAGCCACTCAAGTCCTGGACGAGGTAGGCGGCCAAGGCCGCCAATATGCCGACCAGCAGGTCACGCCTTTCAGGGTCTTCCTGGGCCTTCAACACCCTGTAGATCGTGAGCAAGACCGCGGCGATCAGGGCCAGATAAAGCAACAAGCCGATGATTCCATTGTTGACGGCCGCTTCCAGATAGCCGTCATGGACCATGGTCGGGATGATGCCGTCGAAAAAGTAGATGTCGTCGGGGCCCCGGTAATGCGGGTAGCTGTTGCGGAAGTTCTCGAAACCTATCCCCACCAATGGATGGTCCTGCACGACCCGAACGGCCGCCCGGTAATAGATGAATCTTTGACTGACCGACCTGTCCTGTGTGACGTGCGCGAACGTGGTCAGGCGCTGTTCCACATCGGGGTTCAACCAAGCCACCGCGCCGGCGATCACCACCGTGCCGGCCATCAACAGGGCGGCGATCTTCCAGCGATATTTCGATCCAACCAATCCGGCCACCAGGATGAGCATGGCCACCAGCAGCCCAAGCCATGCACCCCGCCCTTGCGACAGCAATTCGGATGCAAGCAATAGCGCGAGCGGAATGCCCAGCGCGGCCTTTCTGCTCAAACTTCGGGCCCTGACCAGAACGACGGCGACCAAGGGAATGGCGAAGTTCATCAGCGCGCTGGCAGCAACCCGATCGCCCAGCGTGCTCACTTCCTTGAGCCCGATCGTCGTGACGCCGGTCGTCTCAAGGACGTTCAGTGCGGCAACCAGAAGGATCGACGCGACCATCAGGGCCAGAATCTTTTTGACTGCGGCGGTATCGGTCGGAAGCGTCATCGACGCCATGAACAATCCCAGACAACAGAGATGCGTCCACAGACCGTTGTAGTTGTTGTACTCGCCATTCAGCGCGGTGGGAACGTGCAAGGCAAACGGCGTTGAAACGATCCACCAGCCGCCCAACGCCAGCGCCAGGATCAGGACCTTGCGTGGCGGCACGACGATCCTGCCGCGCCAGTAACGGACGATGAAAAGCACGCCGAAGGCGCAGACGCCCACAGCCAATACGTTTAATTTCGGCAGGGAGAATTTCGCGTCGAGCGCCGGGGAACAGGCGAGCAGGAGGGCAAGGAAGAAGACGCCGTACAGGGTCGGAACCATCCTGTCCTGATTGAGGTTCGCTGCCGGCGCAACGGCAGGGGACTGTGTACGGTCCGCGCGGACATTTGCTGCGGGCGATCGGGTCCTACGACGTCTCTTTGCAGCCACGTGATCTCTTCCCCATTCAGTTCAAATTCAGGTCGGCGACGAGTCTAGCATTGGCGTCATCCGGCGACTCACGCTGCAGGCGCGGGATCATTGCGGAAATTGACCCGCATTGAGAGGCAACCATCAAATCGTAGCCCGATGCGCCGACAGTTTATCCGGTCGGGCGTCGGCGCGGCGGGCCGTCTTCACGCCCAAGCTGGCGCCGAGGTGTGCTACCTGCCTCCGCCTCCCGGGCAATGAGCTTGTCGATAGTGTCGAACAGGGGATTCATCGCCGGCGATCACCAGGTCGGTGAGGTATTTGTCGGAAGCGGGCGAAGCCCACTGTAGCGAGTCGGGTGCAACGATGGGTTAGGGCTTGGTCGGCCAGGCAATTTGGACATGCCGATGTTGTGTTACACAGTCGCGAAGATAAAGATTGATGAGACTCTGGTAGGGCACGCCAGCCTGATCAGCCATGCTCTTGAAGTAGGCGACGACGTCTTCGGAAAGACGCATCGTGACTGGTTTCTTGAGTTTGGATGCGTAGGGGTTCTTACGCGACTTCATCTTGGAGAGGTCATATTCTGCTTTCATGGTCTTCCGGTTCCGTAAAAAGTGCTTTCGCGTTTAGTGGCCTTGCGTGCGGAAATGATGCGAATAACGTTTCCCGCTTCTCGCTCACAGTGGCAAACAAGGAGAAGGTGGGCGCCTGTACTCATGCCCAGCAACAAAAAGCGCTCTTCGCCTTCGGAATGCTCACCGTCGAAGAATTGCACGGCGAACTCGTCGTAGAAAACGGACCGGGCTGGCAGCGGCTCCAACCGCTCATTCCAATTCAAAGGTCACCGAGGCCTTCCCCTTACCGACCGCATCGGCGAGGCCCGAGGGATCGTCGATCCGCCCAAGCCGTGTGTAGCTGTAGGTCGTCTCGAATGTCTTGTAAAAACGGCACCAGACTGTTGTTTCCGTAGAGCATGAGATCGCCATTCTGGATCGTACCGGGACTGATGGCGTCCGTGGGAAGGCGCGTGGACAGGTGGTAGTACTTCTCGTTGCCGTTCAGCTCAGTCATGTTCAGAGTCAGCGGCAGAAGCGTCTTGAGCTTAGCCACGGTAGAATTATCTTCGAGGGTGGCCTTGAACGTCTTCGATCCGATTGTGATTTTCATTCTACCCCCCGCGGCATCGTTGGTGACTTGGGCTATTCTGCTCGCCGGGTCGGAAGCGTCACCCTTCTGAACCGGGGCGTTCTTGGTGCATGACGCCAGCCCGAGAAACAGGCCCGCTGTCACATAAAGAAACAAGCGCGATGTATTCATGGCGATTGCCTTCTTGACGCGGCGCGCACGGGTGTCGTCGGACAGGTCTCGGATACCATCGACCGGTCAATCCTGGCCAATCTGCGCCATCTGTCGCATCCATGCGGCCACCATAGATCTCGATTCGGGAGAAGCCCGTCTCGATCTCGCGAAGGTCCGCTGCCGTGAGTTGGACATTGGCCGCGCCCATGTTCTCGCGCAGGTGATCCATGTTGGTCGTGCCGGGGATCGGAACAATCCACGGCCTCCGCGCCATCGACCGCGCCAGCGCGATCTGGGCAGGCGTTGCGCCCCCCTTCTTTGCCCCGAACTTCGTCAGGAACTCGATGATCGGCTGGTTGTTCTTCATGACCATCGGGGAGAAGCGCGGGAACGTCGCGCGCAGATCGTTCTTCGGGTCGAAGGTGGACTGTGCGTTCACGTCCAACTTCCCGGGCAGGAAGCCTTGCCCCAGCGGCCCCCACGGAACGAAGCCGATGCCAAGTTCCTCACACGCTTGGAGCACGCCGTTGTGTTCCACGCCCCGTTCGATGAGCGAGTATTCGGTCTGGATGGCGGCAACCGGCTGGACCGCGTGCGCGCGGCGAATGGTCTTCGCGCTCGGCTCCGAGAGCCCGAAGTGCAGAACCTTTCCGGCCTTGATCAGGTCCTTGACCGTACCGGCCACGTCCTCGATCTTGACGGTGAGATCGACCCGGTGCTGGTAGTAGAGGTCGATGCGGTCGGTCTTGAGACGCTTCAACGACTCCTCGACGACCTTCCGGATACGCTCCGGTCGGCTGTCCAACCCGTTCGTGCCGTCGATCTTGAAGGCGAACTTGGTGGCGATGGCGACCTTGTCGCGGACCGGCGCGAGGGCCTCGCCGACCAGTTCCTCGTTGACGTAGGGACCGTAGACCTCCGCGGTGTCGAAAAACCTGACGCCCTGTTCATACGCTGATCGAATGACCTCGATCCCCTGCTTCTTGTCCACGCCTGGCCCGTAGTGGCCGGGGCTGAGGCCCATGTTGCCGAAGCCGAGTTCCGAGACCTCCAGGCCGCCGAGCTTTCGGGTTTTCATTTTGTCCTTTCCTTTCTTGGGTTCCGGAGGCTGCGCTGCGGCAGTCGCGACCGCAATCAACTGTGAACCTCTAACGTTTGACGTGAGGGGCGGCCGGAGCCGAAGGCGGAGGGAACCACAAGCGCAGCTTGTGGCCGTCCCTCTCGACGGAATTGTTAGGCATTACTCGTGTCATCCTTGAGTCGTCCTCTAAGGAAT
>JBAWGM010000384.1:0-5079 GCA_049592895.1 Thiobacillaceae bacterium
TGGCCGAAACATTCGGGCAGATTGGGGCAGGCCGCCTCTTCGCATACCGTGTGCAGCCCCTGCCGGCGCAACAGGCCCTTCATTTCCATCACTTCCGGACTGGGTGATTTGACCCGGATCCAGGACGGCAGACGGAGGCGCTCCTGAGGAACGATTTTGATCGGGATACGCGCAGTCTTGGCTGCGCCTTTGTGAAGTTTGGGGTCGGACACGAGCAACTTTCACTGAATTCAGGCGCTCATTTTACTTCAACCGGCATGGCGCCAGTGGTCTATACAGACAGTATCTGTTGCCGAAAAAGGAGATCATCATGGGCAATTGTATTGCCGATTTTCTAGTTCACCTCGACCCGACCCTCCCCCCGGAAGAACAGTGCAAACTGGAAGACTATGTGCGTGACCAGGCTTGCGTGGCGGGCGTGGGGATTTCCTCCGACAACCCCCATCTAATGGTGGTGGCCTACGACGCGGATTGCAGCCGCGCCAGCGACATCCTGCACAAGATCCAGGACCATGGCATCACCGCCGAACTGGTTGGGATGTAATGAACCCGACATCCCTGCGTAGGGCGGCAAAACTGCGCGTGCAAATCGCTTCTCTGACTAGGCCGCGGTAATCAGTGCGGCAAGACGCCGGCTCAACTGCTCACCCATTTGATCCGGGGTGTTCGCGATACCCAGGTCCAGAGTCTGGGTGACGGCCATGCCGGGGTAGCCGCAGGGATTGATCTGGCTGAACGGCCGCAGGTCCATGTCCACGTTGAGGGCCAGCCCGTGATAGCTGCATCCGCGCTTGATCCGCAGGCCGAGGGCGGCAATCTTGGCGCCGTTCGCGTACACCCCCGGCGCGCCTAGCCGACGGGTCGTGATTACCTTGCACCCTGCCAGCAAATCCATGACAGCCTGCTCCATGCGCCAGCCCAGTTCCTTAACCCCGTAGCCACGACGCTTGAGATCCACCAGCACGTAGATCACCACCTGACCGGGACCGTGGTAGGTAACCTGGCCGCCCCGGTCGATGGCAAGCACCGGTATATCCGTCGCAGCAAGCACGTGCTCGCGCTTGCCCGCCTGCCCCAGCGTGAACACGGGCGGGTGCTCCAGCACCCATAATTCATCGGCAGTTTGTTCGGACCGTTCGGCAGTAAAGGCCTGCATGGCCCGCCAGGCAGGCTCGTAGGGCACCCGGCCCAGGTACCTGATGTGGATTTCCACTACAGAACGATCTTGACGTAGGGATGAGAGCTCAAATCCCGATAGAGTTTGTCGAGCTGTTCCCGCGAACGGGCCCGGATCGTGCAGGTCAGGGCAAGATAATTGCCCTTGCCGCTGGCCCGCATTTCCACCGTGGCCGGGTCGAAATCCGGCGCGTGGCACTGCACCACGGTCACCATGGCCTGGGCGAAGTCGTCCCGCGCCGCGCCCATGATCTTGAGCGGAAAGTCGCAGGGAAATTCAAACAGGCTGTTGTCCATGGCCATCCAGACACGATGGCCGCCATTTTACTGCGAGTTGTCATATTTCCACGCGGCGCAAGCCCTCCGCATCCAGCACCTTGATGACGCGGCCCGAGACTTCGATCAATCCCGCGTCGCTCAGGACATGCAGTACCCGGGAGAATGTTTCCGGGGTGAGATTGAGTTGGGAGGCCACCGTATGCTTGGCGGCAGGAAGCTCCACTTCATATTGATTAAGCGACTTGTCGGGCGCATGGTGTTGCAGCATGCAGGCGACCCGCTGGGTGCTGGAGCGCATGGAGCAGGTTTCCAGACTGGTTACCAGTTCATGCAGGCGCATGCTGATTCCCGCCAGCATTTTGCGCGCCAGTCGGCAATCCTTGTCCAGCAGATCCAATATGATTGGACCCGGCACATCCAGCAGCAAGGAGTCCTGGGTCGCCTGGGCATAAATCGGGTAAGGCTTGTCCAGAAACATCAGCGCTTCGCCAAAGCTCTCGCCCGGCTTGATCACCTCAAGCACCCGTTCCGTGCCCTGTTCGGAAGGGAACGCCAGTACCACGCGCCCTTCAATCAGGAGGTAAAAACCGTGGGGAATGTCACCCTTGTTGAAGAGTATTTCTCCCTTGGTCACGCGCAGGTCCTTCACATGGCTGGCGAGGTATTTCGTTTCCTCCGGCGTCAATACCTTGAATAGCGGCAGCCTTGCCATGGCTCTCTGTCGGTCTTCGCTTATCAGTTCTCGCATCGGTCCCCCTTTTTTTCAGTATGCCTGTTCCGCTCGACCGCCTCACAAACAAAACTTGATGCTCATCAAGGTTTTTTCTCTGTCTGAGGCGCAGGATATTCGACTCTTTGCTGGGAGAAAAGCCATGAATCTGTCCGGCGTGCTTGTTGTTGCCCGTCCCGATACCTTGTCTTCAGTCGCCCAAGCCCTTTCAGCATTGCGTGGGGTCGAGGTGCATCAACAAGATCCCCTCAGCGGCCGCCTTGTGGCCGTGCTGGAGGCAGAAGACATTTTGGCGGAAACCGAATTACTCAGGCGGATCCAGTCACTGCCGGGAGTGGCCATGGCTGAAATGGTCACTCACTATTTTGGCGAGGACGAGCAGATCTTCAACGAACTGCCTGCCGAGCTTCAGTCTCATCCCGGCCTGAGTGACCAGGCCCTGGCGGAGCTAAATGATCCGGACCGCACGCGCGGCTATCCGTGATGACCGACCCGTTCGCCAGAATCGTTCCGCTCACCCCAACCCTCTCCCGCTTGCGGGCGAGCCGCGCCTGCATGTCGCTTGGCGACGTCCGCGCAAATGTTCACCCGTCCTAAGGAGACCGCCATGCACCTCTCCCGCCGTGAGTTCATGAAATCTGCCATTGCCGCCTCAACCGCCGCCACGGTGGGCCTGCCACTGACCCAATTGGCGCAGGCAGCCGCCGCGGAGCTGGAGCGGGACTGGCAATGGGACAAGGGCGTATGCAGGTTCTGCGGAACCGGTTGTGGCATCCAGTACGCCACCCGGAACGGACGCATCGTGGCCACCAGGGGTGATCCCAAGGCGCCTGTCAACAAGGGGCTCAACTGCATCAAAGGCTATTTCAACGGCAAGATCATCTACGGTCAGGACCGTCTGACCCAGCCGCTGATGCGCATGAAAAATGGCAAGTTCGACAAGAAAGCCCAATTTGTTCCGGTGACCTGGGATCGGGCGATGGACGAAATGGAAAGCCAGTTCCGCAAAGCCTACAAAGAAAAAGGCCCCACCGGGGTGGCGATTTTCGGTTCCGGCCAGTACACCGTTCAGGAGGGCTACGTCGCCGCCAAGCTCCTGAAGGCCGGCTTCCGCTCCAACAACCTGGATCCCAACGCGCGCCACTGCATGGCCTCTGCTGTGGCGGCCTTCATGCAGACCTTCGGCATAGACGAACCCGCCGGCAATTTTGACGACATCGAATCGACCGACACCATGGTGTTGTGGGGCGCCAATATGGCGGAAATGCACCCCATTCTGTGGCGCGCGCGGTCGACCGGCGTCTTTCGAACAAGAACACGCGGATCGTGAATCTGACCACTTACCACAACATGAGCTCCGAGCTCTCCGATCTGGAAATCATCATCAAGCCCTCCTCCGATCTGGCCATTCAGAATTATCTCATCCGGGAAATATTGGCTCGCGATGCGGTGAATTGGGATTTCGTCAACAAACATTGCGTGTTTGCCACGGGTCCCTATGACATCGGCTACGGTTTCCGCCCGAAGAATGCCGACAAGTTTGCCTTTGCCGCGGAAAAGGACATCGTCGCCAATGAACAGGAACATACCCTCGACGAACATGAAGCGATCGCCCAGCGGCGCCAGGCCGGAGAAAAGGTCAAGCAGGCCAATGCCGCATCCGCCGGCAAGAACTGGTCGATTTCGCTCGAGGATTTCAAGAAGGGCGTAGAGCCCTACACCATCGACTTTGTCACCGCAGTGGCAAAGGGCGATGCCGACGAATCGGATGAAAGCTTTAAGAACAAGCTCAAGCAGTTGGCCGATATATACTGCGACAAAGACCGTAAGGTCGTGTCGTTCTGGACCATGGGCTTCAATCAGCACCAGCGCGGCACCTGGGTGAATGAACAGACCTATGCCATCCACTTGCTGCTGGGCAAATACGCGCAGCCCGGCAACAGCGCCTTCTCGCTCACCGGCCAGCCCTCCGCATGCGGCACCGCACGCGAGGTGGGCACCTTCTCGCATCGCTTGCCGGCCGACATGGTGGTCAACAACAAGAAGCACCGCGACGTCGCGGAAAAGATCTGGAAGCTGCCGACCAATACAATCAATCCGGTGGTGGGATCCCACTTCGTCAAGATCATGCGCGACCTGGAAGACGGCGCGGTGAAATTCGCCTGGGTCCAGGTCAACAACCCGTGGCAGAACACTGCCAACGCGGTTCACTGGATCAAGGCCGCGCGGGAAATGGACAACTTCATCGTGGTGGCTGAGGCCTACCCGGGCATCTCCGCCAAAGTCGCCGACCTGATCCTGCCTGCATCCATGATCTCGGAAAAATGGGGCGCCTATGGTAATGCCGAACGCCGCACCCAGCACTGGCGCCAACAGGTGCCCGCCCCGGGCAATGCGCGCAGCGACGTGTGGATGATGCTGGAGTTTTCCAAGCGCTTCAAATTGAAGGATGTCTGGGGTGAGCAGACCGTTGCCGGTCTCAAGGTGGAAGGTTTTCCGGAAGGCAAGCTGCCGGACGTGCTGGCTGAGGCCGAGAAGTTGGGCTACAGCCCAGACTCCACCTTGTACGAAGTTCTGTTCGCCACCCCCGGAAACAAGAAATATGCTTGGCCGGATGCAGTGGCAAAGGGACACGACAACCAGACAACCGATCTGCTCGGCGACGGCTGGTTCCCCGAGAAGGCCTTGTTCGAGGAATACCGCCAATTTGGCACCGGCCACGGGCATGATCTGGCGCCGTTTGATGTGTATCACCGGGATGACGTGCACGGCCTGAAGTGGCCGGTGGTGGAAAAAGATGGCCAGTGGGTGGAAACCGGATGGCGTTTCAACGAAGAGTACGACCCTTACGTCAAGAAGGGCAGCGGGATCGAATTCTATGGCGGTGCTGACAA